>JBGTNB010000516.1:0-6585 GCA_041743285.1 Gemmatimonadaceae bacterium | reverse complement strand
AGAGCGCAACTCGACGTGGGCACGCGGGCGCCGTCCGCGGCCGTGTCGACGCTGGACGGTGCGGCGATCGATCTCTCTTCGTTCATCGGCGACAAGCCGGTATTGCTGGAGTTTTGGGCTTCATGGTGCCCGCAGTGCAAGGCGCTCGAGCCCAGGCTGGCCGCCGCAGCGCGAAAGTACGGCGACAAAGTGCGCTTCGTCGCGGTGGCCGTATCGATCAACCAGTCGCCGGCGCGAGTGAAAGCATACGCCGAGCGGCACGAGATTCCGATGACTTTCGTGTTCGACACCAAGGGGAACGCGACCGGCGCGTACGATGTACTTGCGACGTCGACCATCGTTGTGATCGACGCCAAGGGTACGATCGTCTACGCCGGCTCGGGTGGCGACCAGGACATCGAGGCTGCGCTAAGCAAGGCGTTCTAGCAGGTGATCGACACCGGCGACCGGCGACCACGGTTCGGCATAATCGGAGCCGGACCGTCGGGGTTGGCGGTCGCTCGCGCTTTCAAGCAGGCCGGCGTTCCATTCGACGTGCTGGAGCGGCACGACGGCATTGGCGGGATCTGGGATTTCTCCAATCCGCGGACGCCAATGTACGACACAGCGCATTTCATATCTTCTCGCACGCTCTCGGCGTTCGATGGACATCCGATGCCGGCGCACTATCCCGACTATCCGTCGTGGCGCGAGATCCTCGCATACGTCCGCGGGTTCGCCGAGGCATACGGTCTGGGCGAGCACATAGAGACCGGGGTTGACATCACGCGGGCCGCGCCTGACGACGCGGGCGAATGGAAGTTGGAGCTGGCTACCGGCGAGGTTCGGCGTTATGCAGGAGTGGTCTCGGCGGTGGGGCACGACTGGCTGCCCAACGATACGACGTATCCGGGCCACTTCAGCGGAGAATCATATCACTCGCTCGAGTACCGGATGCCGAGCGAGTTTTCCGGCAAGAGGGTCCTCATCGTGGGCGGCGGGAACTCCGGCTGCGACATCGCATCGGACGCGGCAACTCATGCGCAGCGGGCGTTCATTAGCCTTCGCCGCGGATACCACTTTCTGCCGAAGCACATCTTCGGCAAGCCGACGGACGTTTTCTTCCGCAGCGGACCTCAGCCGCACGCCCGCATCGCGCAGCCGATTCTATCGGTGTTGCTTCGCCTGGTGGTCGGAGACCTGACGAGGTACGGGCTGAAAGCGCCGGACCACAAGCCTCTCGAGTCGCATCCTATCGTGAACTCGCAGCTGCTGCACCACCTGGCACATGGAAACATCACTGCCAAGGTCGATGTCGCCGAGCTGGAGGGGCGACAGGTCCGGTTCGTCGATGGATCGACCGAGGACGTGGACCTGATCGTCTATGCGACCGGCTACCGCCGCGAGATCCCCTTTCTGACTGAGGCGTTAGGGACGTCCGGCCGATCGCCCGAGCTATGGGCGCACGCCTTCGTGCCGGGACATCCGACGCTGTTCGTCGCCGGCCACTTCGATTCCGATGGTGGTGCCTATCCGCTCTTTTGCAGGCAGGCCGATCTGTTCGCCGGGTTGGCCCGCAGCGCCAGAGCGCGCGACCGGCTTGCCACGCGCATGCGTTCGGCTCCACCCGATCTCACCGGAGGCATTCGGCACGTCGATTCGTCGCGCCACGATATTCACGTGAATACGGAAGCCTACAACAAGTTCCTGATGCGGCTGTTGGGGCAGCTGCGCCGAGGACAGAGTGCTTCGGCGGACTGAGAGGATTGTAAAAAAGCGGGAGATGGGAAATGGGAATGGGAAATGGGTATCGCGCGAGGCCGCGCCGTTACGGTCTCCGAATCCGTTGCCTTTTGCCATTTCCCATTTCCCATTTCCCGTTTCCCGCCTTCTAAGTCCCCGTTTCCCCTTTCCCATTTCCCGTTTCCCGCTTTTGCCGTCCCCCGACTCCCGTTTCCCGATTCCCGATAACTCAGTATCCCCTCCCTCGCGCCTCCACCCGCCACACCTGTTCCACTGTGCCATGTCGGGCACCGAAGACGACGTCGTTCAGGTGCACGACTATGCAGACATGATTCGGCACCACGTGGACGACATCGCCGACTACCGGCCGCCAGCTCGTCTCGCCGAGCTCGAGAATGCCATGCTCCTCGGACATCGTCCGCACGGTGACCTCCGGATGATCGCGCAGGGCGCCAAAACCCGTTCCCTCGGCGCGCAACGGCTCGCGACCTAACGCCTTGCTGCCGGCATCTATCACCGCCTGCCCGGGCACTGCCGTACTGACAACGGTGGCCACCACGGTTAGAGCGCAGTCGTCCCATTCGCAGGCCTGTACCGCGGCGGTTGACCTGTCGTTGAATACGTAGGTGCCCGGGCGAAACTCGGTCATCCCCGGCAGTTCGTGGCTCCGGAACATCGTCGGTGTGGAGCCGCCGCTCACGATGCGGGGCGCCACTCCGGCGACGGCGAACTCACCTAGCGCCTTTTGAAGCCACGCTCCAAGCTCGGCGAGCGCCGCGTCCTGCGCGTCGGCAGCCTGGCGAACATGGCCGGGATAAAAGGCAATTCCCGCGTACTCCAGCGGGGAGCGGGCCTCCACGAGCTTCGCCAGCTCCACACCGGCTGCCGACTCGGGAAGCCCCACCCGGTGCATACCCACATCCAGTTCGATGAGCACGCGCACCGTACGTTGCGCCTTGCGAGCGGCCGCCGCGAGCCGCTCGACGGCGTCGGTCGAGTCGAGGGCCACCATCAGATTCACTTCCGGCGGGAGCGCCAGCAGCCGCGCGATCCGCCCCGGTGTAACCGGTGGATAGGCAACCAGCAGATCCTCCGCGACGGCACTCATCACTTCCGCCTCGAACGCCGTGGCGCAGGTAAGACCGATCGCGCCTCGTGCCAACTGCTCGGCGGCGATCCACGGGGTCTTGTGTGTCTTGATGTGCGGCCGCAATCCCAGCTTGTGCTCTGCCGCGTAGCGGGCGACGCGGTCGAGGTTGCGCTCGAGCCGGTCGAGGTCGACGACCGGTACAGGTGTTTCGAGAGTCGTTACGGCGATCGGCTGAACCGATTCGGGACGCGTTTGACGCGCTTCGGTGGTCGGAGAGGTCATGGCTGGATGGTGCTTTTAGACGCGCTACCGCGCAACCGGCCGGCTGATCACGAAGATGATCAACGAACGGGGCGGCTCGAACATAGTGTTCACGAGCGGCAGCGATCACGAGCTCCTTCGCTCAGTCAAGGGTCGCCGACGCTTGCAACAATGCGCATATTCGCGATCGCCGGTGGCGGCTGAAGCGCACGGCCGAGTTGAGCTCACTCCCTTGGAATTCCTCCCGACCCACGACCCCCGACCCCCGACCCCCCAAATGATCCAATTGCGCATGAGATTCCCCGTTCTCGCCGCGGCAGCGGTGTGCATCGCCGTCACCCCACTCGGCGCGCAGAGGCAAACGATTGCCAACAACAAGCTCAACACGCTGAAGCGGGAGGCCGTCGTCAAGGTCGACTCGATGGCCGTGTTCACCCAACAGATGGTGGACCAGATATTCAGCTACGGCGAACTCGGCTTTCAGGAGGTCGAGACATCGGCCTATCTGGTGGGCATTCTGGAGAAGAACGGCTTTACCGTGGAGAAGGGAATCTCAGGCGTCCCGACTGCGTGGATCGCCACATGGGGATCGGGCAAGCCGGTCATAGCGCTTGGCTCGGACATCGATGGCATTCCGCAGTCATCGCAGAAGCCTGGAGTCGCCTACCACGATCCTCTCGTCGAGGGCGCCCCCGGACATGGTGAGGGACACAACTCCGGGCAGGCGGTGATCGTAACCGCTGCGATCGCCGTGAAGCAGCTGATGGAACGCGAGAACCTTCCGGGCACGATCAAGATCTGGCCCGGTGTTGCCGAAGAGTTGGTGGCCACCAAGGCGTATTTCGTAAGGGATGGATTCTTCAAGGACGTGGACGTTTCGATCTTCACTCATGTGGGCAGCGGCTTGGGAGTCAGCTACGGACCGGGCAGCGGCTCCGGGCTCATCAGCATCCAGTACAATTTCGTGGGAGAAACGGCGCACTCCGCCGGCGCTCCGTGGCGCGGCCGCAGCGCACTCGACGCGGTGGAGCTGATGAACGTCGGCTGGAACTTTCGACGCGAGCACCTGCGGCTGCAGCAGCGGTCCCACTACGTGATAACCGATGGCGGCGATCAACCTAACGTGGTGCCACGCACGGCGACCGTCTGGTACTTTCTGCGCGAGATAACCTATCCCGAGATCAAGAAGCTGTACGACATTGGAATGGAGGTAGCGGAGGGCGCCGCCAAGATGTCGGGGACAACCCTCGCGTCAACGCGTATCATCGGTTCGGCGTGGCCACGGCACTTCAACAAGCCGATCGCCGAGGCAACGTATGAGAACATCAAGAAGGTAGGGCTGCCCAAATGGAGCGAAGCTGACCAGACGCTCGCACGGGCGGTGCAGGAAGAGGTGGGCTCCGATGCTGCGGGTCTGGATACCTCGCTCAACGAGATCGGTACTGGCACGCCAGAGAACAGGAACTACGGCGGCGGCTCGGACGACATCGGCGACATCTCATGGAACGTACCGACGATAACGCTCAGCTTCCCATCGAACATTCCAGGACTGGCGGGGCACAACTGGTCGAGCGGAATCGCGATGGCGACGCCTATCGCGCATAAGGGCGCGACGGCCGGCGCCAAGGCTACGGCGATGACGATGCTCGACATCCTTGCCAAGCCGGCACTGGTCGACAGTGCGTGGAGCTACTTCAGGAACGTGCAGACCAAGGACATCAAGTACGAGCCGCTGATCCGCCCCACCGACAAGCCGGCGATCGAAATGAACGAGGCGATCATGGCGAGGTACCGCGAGCGGATGCGGCCATTCTACTATGACCCGTCGAAGTACTCCACCTATCTGGAGCAGTTGGGAATCGAGTATCCTACAGTGAAGAAGAAATGATTGAAAAGAGATGAGAGTTGCGAGTTGCGAGAACTGCAAAGTTCGAATTCCGATCACGATGGGCAATTGCGAAGACAATCGTCCGCCAACCTCGAGAAAATACGCTTCCCTCGCAACTCGCAACTCTCATCTTACGCTTTCCTCTGTCCCCCTCACCACCGCCGCCACTCCCTCCAGCATCCGCGCCGTGTGCTCGGGTTTGGTGCGCGGATTCATGATCGTTACACGGAACACGCGTTCGCCGCCCACCATCGTGGTCGTGATCCATCCGGCGCCGGAGCGGTTGTATACATCGCGGGCGTGTTGGGTCCGGGTGTTACGGCCGGCTGGATCGTGAGGCATCGAGTCGCAGGTGGAGCGAAAGCAGAGAATGTTCGATTCGGGTTGGTGCAACGCCTCGAAGTCGCCGCGCGCGCCGATCTGTGCGTGCAGCGCGCTCGCAGCGGCGCACAGGCGGTCGTAAAGCTCCCCTAGCGCGGCGGCGCCATAGCGCTGGAGCGCCACCCACAGCTTGAACGCGTCGCCCCGGCGTGAGCACATGAAGCTGCGCACGCCCTGATCGACGATGCGCTCTCCATCAGCGGAGTGGAACAGATAGGGGGCGCTCTGGGAGAAGGCGCGCTCGAGCCGCCGCTCATCCCGCACGAGGAGCATGCCGGCGGGGAGCGGCAGCAGCATCATCTTGTGCGCATCCCACGCCATGGAGTCAGCTCGGGCCAGGCCGCGAAGGCGGTGCCGGTGTTCCGCCGACAGCAGTGCTGAGCCACCGTGCGCCGCATCGACGTGCATCCATACACCTTCGCGCTCGCATATCGAGCCTATGGCTTCGAGATCGTCGAACGAGCCCGTCGCGGTGGACCCGCTGGTGGCGACGACGGCCATGATTTGCCGGCCGGCCGCCCGTGCCTCACGCACCTTGTTCTCGAGTGCCACTGGGTCCATGCGGAAGTCGCGGGTCGGGATCGGAATCGCGGAGCGTACGCCGAGCCCGAGCTCGCCGACCGCGCGCATCACCGCGTAATGTGCGTGCTCGCCGCACATAACCAACGGTTGGTCGCCGCCCAGGCCGTCGTTCCAGGCGTTAGGGAGCAGCGCAGCTCGTGCCGCGAGAAGGGCGGTGAACGTCGCCTCGGTTCCTCCCGACGTGAACGTTCCCCCGGCGTCGGGCCCTAACCCGGCGAGGTTGGTCATCCAGCGGATGACCCGAGTCTCGAGCGGGGTGATTACCGGTGACATCTCCCACACGGCCACCGACTGATTCATCGCCGATATGAGCTGGTCCGCCCATATCGCCGCCGGCAGCGGCGGCGAGACCTGATGCCCCATTGCCATCGGATGCGCCAAACGGTTGACGTCGTTAAGGATGTCGCGTTCGATGCGGCTGATGAGGTCGGTCAGCGCCGATCCGTCGGTGGGTAGCGGCTCATCGAATCGTTCGGCAATATCTGCAACGCCGAGAGGCGTGGACACCGGTCCGGTCCCATGGTACGCGTCGCTCAAATACCGTGCAGTGAGCGCGGTGAACCGGGCGCCGGCAGCAGCCGTGGCGTCGTCGTCGAAAGCGGCGAACAGATCGTTCATGTTGATTGCGGAGGATTGAGAGGCTATAACATAACCGGCCGGC
>JBGTNB010000515.1:0-6101 GCA_041743285.1 Gemmatimonadaceae bacterium | reverse complement strand
GCGCTGCGGCGCGCGGGGAAGCGCTCGGTGCCGAGCTGCTCGACCGCGGCGGGAGCGCGCTGATCCCCCCGTTGCAGCGCGCCCAGCCCTGATCGACGGGCGCCAACCGCGTAATGCTGCGCGCGAGCGCCCGCTCGAGGGGCTGCGTATTGTGCTTACCCGGTCGCGTGAGCAGGCAGGTGACTTCGTTGATGTGGTGTCGGCGCTGGGGGGCCAGCCGGAAATTGCGCCGGCGATCGCCATCGCTTCTCCATTGGACTGGAGCGAGGTCGACGCGGCACTCCGACAACTCGGCAGCTTTGCCTGGGTGTCATTCACCAGCGCCAACGCCGTACGTGGGCTGGCCAGACGCGCTCGCGCACTCGGGGTGCCTCCGGCGAGTTTCGCTGCGGTCAAGCTGGCGGCGGTGGGAAGGGCCACCGCAGAAGTGGTCGCGGCCGAGCTGCGCCCTCCCGACCTTACGGCTCACACGGCGTCGGCAGCCGCGTTAGGTAACGACCTGCCGGTATCGCCCGGCATGCGAGTCCTTCTGCCGCAGGCAGATCTGGCTGGTGATGACCTGCCTGCGGCGCTCCGCGCTCGAGGTGCCGAGGTGACCACGGTTGTCGCCTACCGCACCGTGCCGGGCGAGGGAATACCAGTCATCGTCGCCGGCTGGCGGAATGAAACGATCGCTGCCTTGTTGTTCGCCAGCGGGTCGGCGGTCACATTCGTCGCCGAAGCGCTCGACGAGGCGCTACCGGCTAAAGGCGCCGGTTCGGCTGTCCGTCCAGCTATCTTTTGCATTGGCCCCAGCACCGCCCACGCCGCCGCCAGAGCCGGCCTCGAGCCCAGCGGCGTGGCGGCGGCAGCTAATCAGCGGGCGCTCATTGACGAAATGGCGCGCTGGTTTGCCGAGCATCGTCCGGGAGATGCCTGACATGGAAGATCTACTCGCCCCCAGCACACCAGCACCCGGCTTGCGACCGCGCCGGCTCCGGCGAACGGCGGCACTTCGCGACGCGATCGCCGAAACCGTGCTGCTTCCCCGGCACCTCGTGCACCCAATGTTCGTGCGGGCCGGATCGAACGAGGTTCGCCCGATCGGGAGCATGCCCGGGCATTCACAGTTCACGGTGGACCGCATTGCACCGGAAATCGATGCGCTCGCCCCGCTGGGAATTCCCGCGGTTCTGCTGTTCGGCATTCCGCTCGAAAAGGATGCCGAGGGGAGCGGGGCATGGGATCCGAATGGTCTGGTGCCACGCGCGATCGCTGAGATCCGAAGAGTGCACCCGGAACTGATTGTCATCGCCGACGTATGTCTTTGCGAATACACCAGCCACGGTCACTGCGGAGTGCTGGATGCGCGTACGGGCGAGGTCGCCAACGACTCGACGCTGCCGATCCTGTCCGAAGCTGCTGTCGCATACGCCGACGCCGGTGCCAGCATAATCGCACCGAGCGCAATGATGGATGGGCAGGTCGCTGCCATCCGAGCGGCGCTCGACTCCGCCGGCCACGAACAGGTAGCCATCTTGTCGTATGCGGTGAAGTATGCATCCGCGTTCTACGGACCATTCAGAGAGGCAGCGGAATCGGCCCCGGCGTTCGGCGACCGGCGCGCCTATCAGATGGATCCGGCCAATGCGCGTGACGCCCTGCGTGAAGCCGCCATCGACGAGGCCGAAGGCGCCGACATGCTGATGGTTAAACCTGCTGGGCCGTATCTGGATGTGTTGCAGCGCGTCCGCACTGCTACCACACTGCCGCTGGCCGCCTATCAGGTGAGCGGCGAATACGCGATGCTCAAAGCCGCCGCCGAGCGGGGTTGGCTCGACGAGCGACGCGCCGCCGTGGAGAGCCTGCTAGGCATCCGGCGGGCAGGGGCCGATCTCGTCGTCACGTACTATGCGCGCGAGGCAGCGCGATGGCTCCGTGAGGGGGGCGCGTGAGCGCCGGTGCGGAGACCGCGGCTGTTTGTACTTCCAGATCGGCGCAGCTGTTCGAGGCGGCTCAACGCGTCATCCCCGGCGGCGTCAACAGTCCGGTACGAGCCTTTCGTGGAGTGGGCGGAACTCCGCTGTTCATCACCAGCGGAAGCGGCGCTCGCATAACCGATGCGGATGGCCGGGAGTACATAGACTATGTAATGTCGTGGGGGGCGCTGGCGCTGGGGCATGCGCACCCGGCGGTTGTACAGGCACTCAACCGGCAGGCCGCGCTCGGCACTTCCTTTGGCGCGCCGACGGAGGCGGAAACGGTTCTGGCGACGATGATCACGGACGCCATGCCTTCGGTGGAGATGGTCCGGTTCGTTTCGTCAGGCACCGAGGCGGTAATGAGCGCCATACGCCTCGCCCGCGCCGCAACCGGCCGGAACAGGATCATCAAGCTAATTGGATGCTACCACGGCCACGCCGATCCCTTGCTCGTGCACGCCGGTTCAGGCGTCGCCACCCTTGCCCTCCCCGACAGCCCCGGTGTGACGCCCGGCGCCGTCGCCGACACACTGCTCGCGCCTTACAACGACGCCGCTGCGCTGGCTCATGTGCTAGGCGAGTTCAAGGGAGAAGTTGCGGCGGTCATACTCGAGCCTGTCGCCGGCAACATGGGATTGGTGCTTCCTTCTCCGGGCTACCTCGAGAACGTCCGTCGCCTGACGAGCGAGCACGGTGCCTTGCTGATCTTCGATGAGGTCATGACTGGCTTTCGCGTCGCGCTCGGTGGGGCGCAGGCGCGATACGGCGTGATCCCCGACCTCACCTGCCTCGGCAAGGTAATCGGTGGGGGTCTGCCGGTAGCGGCGTACGGCGGGCGCGCCGATCTGATGCGGGAGATGGCGCCGAGCGGATCGGTGTATCAGGCGGGCACGCTGTCGGGAAATCCGCTGGCAATGGCCGCCGGAATCGCCACGCTCCGTGAACTGCAGGAACCGGGCATGTTCGAGGGCCTGCACGAGCGCGCGGTCACGCTTACCGGTATGGTGAACGCAGCCGCCGGCGCTGCGGGAGTTCCGGTACAGACGGCCGCGATTGGTGGCATGTGGGGATTTTTTCTCGCCGCGCAGCCAGTAACGGATTATGCCGGCGCCAGAACCGCCGACACCGCGATGTTCGCGCGCCTCTTTCACGCATTGCTGGCGGAAGGCGTGTATCTCGCGCCATCGCAGTTCGAGTCGTGCTTCGTATCCACCGCCCATGATGCTGGAACGCTGAGCACGACTGGCGAGGCCTTCGAGCGGGCCTTTCGCCGGGCCACCGCCTGACGCATCCATGAGCCCCGAGCGAACAAGCGGCTCCGGCTCCAGTTCCCCGCCTTCGGAGTCGTTGACACCCATCGTCGAGCTTGATGAGAAGGAATGCTTCGAGATCGTTGCTCGCCACCGAATGTGCGTTGTCGCAATGACGGACGCCGGGGTGCCCTATGCGGTGCCTGTCTACTATGGCTTCGACGGCGCTTCGCTCTTCCTGGGAGTGGCTGAAGGACGAAAGACGCGCGTGCTCGACGCCAACCCGCGCGTGCACATCATCATAAGCGATCCTGGTGAGGGTGACAGCTGGCGATCCGTGGCGATAGCCGGCAAGGCAACCATGCTCACCGATCCGGAAGAGCGTGCGCGCGGAATCGCGGCACTCATCGCGCACAACCGCCGACCGGATCGGCCCTCTGGTTCCGCGGCGCAGGCGCCGGCCCGACATCGCACCGGCGGCCGGGTCATTCGAATCGACGATCAGGTTATCAGCGGCCGCGCGCGACGCTAAAAAAGCGCGAGGCTGCTCACCATCTCGTCATTCCCGCGAAAGCGGGAATCCAGTGAATTGCAGGTATGGCACCTCTGGTTCGTCAGGTTCTTCATGCAAGAAGCCCCGGCGCAACCTGCACCGGGGCCGCCTGCATTCGACCGGCCTCACTATTGCTCCGGCGCCGGCACGATTTCAAAATTCACGGCAGCGCTGATATCAGGCACGACGACCGCCATCCTCCCTTCGCGCCACTGCTGCACTTCGCGCTCGAACGCATCGGCGAGCACGCTCAGCTCCACCGGTATGCTCGCCGGATCGTCCTCCAGTCCTTCCACCCGCGCCAGGCTCACCTGCGCCTTGGTGTAGCTGCTGTCGGCAGCGATCGCCGCGCGATAGGCGTCGCGTGCGGCACCGGTGTGCCCGCTCAACTCCAGCGCAATGCCCAGGTTGTTCTGGAATACCGGCGCGCCGGGACGGAGCTGAACCGCGCGAGCCAGTGGGCCGAGTGCATCCTTGTAGCGCTCCTGCCTAATGTAGATGAGCGCAAGGTTGTTCATCGCCCACACTTCCGTCGGCTCCACGGTGAGCGCGGTCCGATACGACTCAATGGCGTCGTCGAGCATGCCTAGCGACGTATGCGTCCGGCCCATCATGCGGTATACTTCACCCGATGTAGAATCCAGCGCGAGCGCGGCCATCACCCGTTCCTTCGCCTCGCCCGCCCGCTCCTGATCCAGCAGTACACGGGCGAGATTGAGAAGCGTCTTGACGTGGGTCGAGTCGAGCTCGAGTGACCGCTCGAATGCGGTGCGCGCCTGGTCGAAATCCCCCGACTTCCATGCCGACAAGCCAAGCATGTAGTGCCCCCACGGATTCTCCGGCTTACGCTGAACGTAAGCCTCGAACATGGCGGCAGCTTCCGTGAAACGTCGCTGATTGTACGTGGATTCGGCCGTTTCGTACGTGACGTTCGAGTAGTCGACGCGGAGCGTACCGCTTTCCGTGCCTGACGATTCACTGACCGGTGCCGCTGTAGACACCGGCGACGTCGTTGCGATTGGCGAGCCTGCTTTCTCATCGCCGCCGCAGGCAGAAGTGGCCGCCAGCGCAATCGCGACAAGCGGGATCATGGCGAAAGAACGGGAGCTCGTGTGGTGCAGTTTGGTGGTGCGCATCTGTGCCTCCTTGGGAATGGCGCCGGGCGCCTGGTTGTCTCTGGTGGGTATACCCAAGGCAAGCGCGAGCCCACGCTCAGAAGCTCGGCTGCTGGCTCGCAACTGCATGCGGTGACTCCGCTTACGAATGCGGCTGGCGACGCCGCGTGCGTCATCGTGTGATCGTGGACACGCTCCGTCGCTGCCGCACGTGTTCCGATGGACACGAAGCGCCTTCGCGCTGCAAAGGCGACCTCCGGGAATGACTGCCGAAAGTTGGATTCCCGTTTTCGCGGGGAATGACGGGAGGTGCGGCGGAAGCGCACTTCCGCACAACCATTTTCCCGATGCGATTGTCGCAGAGTAAGACGCAGTTGAAGAAAGGAGTCTTAGTCATGCGATTCCGTTCCGGCCTTCGGGCCCGGCGGCTCGCCGCGACCGCGTGCGCATTCCTGTTGGTCGCGGTGGCGGCGGCGCAATCGGCTCTTATCGCCGATACCAATTGGGCCGAGTTGTACCGCAACGATCTCGACACGCTTGCGGCGTTCATCGTGGCGAATCATCCGGGCGCAGTCGATGCACAGAATCCGGAGTTCAATCGCACGCTAGCCGATTCGTACGAAGAGGCGGCCCGCGCCGCAGGCAGCGTCACGGATTATGCGTCTTATGCAGTGGCGCTTGCCCGCTTCGGCAACGGGTTTCAGGATAACCAATTGCGAATCGATGCGACGCGCCCGCTTGGCGACATCCGCCACGCTGGACTCTATCCAGTGTATCGGCATGGCGGGTTCGTCATAGCCGGCGCCGACGCCAGATACGGGCCGATCTCCGCTGCGTTGCTAGGCGCGGAAGTGCTGGGCTGCGACTCGTTGGACGTGAGGAAACTCTTTACCGAGCGTGTGTTGTCCTGGCAAGGACGCCGCGATGTGGAGTCGGACTGGTACGCTGCGGCGCCGCTGCTGTTCGCCGATTTCGGGCCGCCCACGCCGCCTGCTCCGGTCAGCTGTCGCTTCGCCGTAGCCGATCGAAGAGTCGAAATACCGTTGATCTGGTCAGCAGCACCATCGGATGTCGTGAGGCAGAATCAGCGTGCGCTGGCTCAGCTGGAAAGTCGTCAGCCCGGCGTCGAAATCCTGGACAGCGGCCGAGCAATCTGGGTCGACATTCCCACTTTCGAGGCCGACGAAGAACATCAGGCGGAACTGATGCGCGCACTGCGCGA
>JBGTNB010000514.1:0-15455 GCA_041743285.1 Gemmatimonadaceae bacterium | reverse complement strand
GCGACCGCGCGAGGTCCTGGTCGAGCAGCCGGACATTCGCAACCGGCTGGAGCGGATCAATGCTGCGCAATGTCTCGCGCACGCGCGGCACCAGCGCGAGCGGCTCCGAGCGCGCGCGGATCAGCAGCTGCATGCGACGGTTCACGTACTGCGTTAGGGGAAAGAACGCGTACGGCGCAACGTCCTCGGCCATGCCCGCGCGCTTTGCGTCCCGCACAACACCCACGATCTCGATCCACGGTATGTCAGCTCCGTCGGGGTAGCCCGAGCCCAGCGCGAACCTCCGGCCGAGCGCCTCGGCGTCGTCGAGGAACCGGCGCACGAACGCCTGATTGACTATGGCAACGCTCGTGGTGTTAGGCACGTCCGTCTGCTCGAAGTGACGCCCGCGCAGGAGCGTCATCCCGGCCGTCGTCAGCAAACCGGGCGTGACGGCATCATACGGGACTGGCAGGTTCGCCTCGACGTCCGACAGCTGCTCGCCTTCCACGGTGATCGACGTCGAGTTGCTCAGCCGCGCGAGCAGCAGCGCCGAAGTCGCGTCGGCGCGTTCCACGCCAGGGAGCGCGCGCAGCTCCGGCAGCAGCCGATCGTAGAACGCCAGGACCGCTGCCCCGGAGGGATAACGATCGCCCGACAGATTGATGTCGATCGCGACGATGTTCGTGGCATCGAAGCCGCGCTCGACGTCGAGCAGATTCGAGAAGCTGCGCAGCAGCATGCCCGCACTGTAGAGCAGCACGAGCGCGAGCGCGAACTGACCAGCTGCCAGAACTGGCCGCACACCGCGCCCGCCCTGGACTTCACCGCGGCCGGCGCGGCGCAGCAGCTCGCCCGGCTGATGACGTGCGGTGTCCAGGGCCGGCACGACGCCGAACAGGATGCTCGCGGCCAGCGTTATGAGCAGACTGAAGCCGAGGACGGTCGCATCCAGCCGAACCGATTCGAGGCGCGGCAGACTGCCTGCGCCGGTCGTCACCAGGAACTTCACACCGAACCAGGCGAGCGCCGTGCCCAGCGCACCGCCGATCAGTCCGAGTACGATGCTCTCCACCAGCACCTGACGAACCAGCGTCCCGCGACCCGCGCCGAGCGCCACCCGCAGCGACAGCTCACCTTGCCTAGCAGTGCTGCGCGCCAACATCAGGTTGGCAATGTTAGCGCAGGCGATCAGCAGCACGAGCACGACAGCGCCTAGCAGCAGCAGCAACGGCGTGCGTGATTCCCCGACTTCCGATGCATGCAACGGCTCCAGCAGAACGCCCTGGCCCCGCACGGCCTCATTGGTGCTGCTCAAATCGCGCGCAATGCGCGACATGTCGGCCTGTGCCTGCTCGATCGTGACGTCATCGCGCAGTCGGCCGAACACCGGCAGCCAGAGCGGGCCCCAGTCCTCGCGCAGCTCCACCAGCCCACCTCGGAACTGCAGCGGCATCCAGAACTGCGCCGTGCCGAACCCCGGCGGCATCACGCCCACCACGGGGATCGCCGTGCCGTCCAGCTGGATGGTCCGCCCAATCAGACTGGGGTCGGAGCCGAACCGTGCGCTCCATAACGCGTGGCTCAGGATGACGGCCGGCGGACCATCGGGCGACGATTGCTCTGCCGAGAACCAGCGGCCCACCAGGGGTTCGGTGGCGTACATCTCGAAGTACCCTTCCGTCACTGCTTCGCCCAGCAGCTCTTCCGGATCGCCGGCGCCAGTGAGGTTCCGCCGCAGCGTGCGCACCGCGACCATTTGCTCATGCGATCTGCTCTGCTCACGCCACGCGCGGAACTGCGGATACGATGTGACGTCCTTCTCGATGCCCTGCGCCGGATTGTTCATCCACACCCGATGCAGCTCGTGCGGCTCCGTATAGGGCAGCGGCCGAAGCAGCACGCCGTACACCAGGCTGAAGGTAGATGTCGTTACGCCAATGCCTAGCGCGAGCGCCAGGATCGCAGCTGCCGCAAAGCCGGGACTGCGCCGCAGCATGCGCAGCGCAGACCTCGCGTCCCGCATCAGATGATCCAGTAGTGCACCCGCGCGCACTTCACGCACACGCTCCTGCACCTGATCCGCGCCGCCCAGCTCCAGCAGCGCCGCCCGCCGCGCCTCCCGCGCGCTCTGCCCTGCCGCCACCTTCTCGGCCGTCAACAGCTCCACGTACGACTCGAGCTCCTCCGATAGATCACGATCCACACGCTCCCGCTCTTTCGGCGCGCGCCACAGCCGCGCGATCCCCCGCAACACGCGCATGATCATCCCGCCTCCAGTGCGAACGCGATCGCCTGCGCCACCAGGCGCCACTGCTTCGTCTCGACCTCCAGCTGACGGCGGCCCGCCCGGGTCAGCCGGTAGTACTTCGCCCGCCGATTGTTCTCCGATGTGCCCCACTCCGACTCCAGCCAGCCTGCCTGCTCCAGCCGATGCAGTGCAGGGAACAGGGAGCCTGGCTTCACACTGAACGTGCCCCTCGTGATCTGCTCGATCCGGCGCGTCACGCCGAGCCCGTGCAGCTCGCCGAGCGAGAGCGCCTTCAGGATCAGCATATCGAGTGTGCCATTGAGCAGATTCGTCGACGCGGTCATGCACCCTCACTCATATAGACGGTCTGTACGAAGATGGAATCGGGGTTGGCGGGAGTCAATAGGGCGGATTGTCACCTCCACTCGTTGGAGGGAGGGTGACCTACGCGCGACGAGGAGCAGGAGCGCGCCGGCGACGCCTTGAAGCAGGAGCTGCGTCCACAGCGCGCCACCCGTCAGATCGCGGATGAGCAGATGGCCGGGCAGGTGTGATCCAGCGAAGATCACCTGGGATGCGAGTCCCGCAAACCACGCCGCCCGGCGATCGCTAGGCAGCACCCTGCGTAGCTCTACTTCAAAAGCTGCAGCTGACCCTTGCGACGGACCAGGTTCTTGTAATCCCACTGGATGTCGCGCGCCTCGGCCAACCAACGCTGCAACTTCTCTGGGTCCACCTCGTCGGCGGACGTATAGCGCAGTTCAGCGGCTTTGAAGCTCCCTTCTTTCTCGAGCCCTCCCTCCTTGAAGGACTGCCCGCTCCAAAAGAGGAGTCGTACGCACGTCTTCAGCTTGCTGTATCCGACGATGGGATTTCCATCGAGAAACCAGACGGGTTGCGCGTGCCAGATCTTGTTCTCCGCCTCAGGCAAACCGCGGTCGATCTGTTCCGCGAGAAGGTGACAGATCGCACGATCTCCTGGGGATTGGGACTCGTTGTATGTTGCCGTGTCCGAGTGCATGAAGATCCTCATTAGTGTTAGGCTGCCGCCGGTTGCGCCTTATCTCGCGAACTTCAGATGAACAACGTTGGGCGCAGCGACCGTCTCGACCAGTACGAGGCCGTGCAAGTCCTCGACGTCGTCGAACAGGCGCTCGCCCCCGCCGAGCAGCGTTGGCACCAGGTGAAGCTGCATCTCGTCGACCAGGCCCGCCTTGAGATACTGCTGCGCGGCCCGCGCGCCGCCCGACAGTGCTACGTCCTTGTCGCCCGCTGCGCGCCGCGCCTGCTCGAGCGCGCTCTCGATCCCCTCGGTCACGAACGTGAAGCTCGTACCGCCCTCCATCACCTGGGGCTCGCGCGCGTGATGAGTGAGCACGAACACCGGGTGATGAAAGGGCGGATTGCGTCCCCACCAGCCGTTCCAGGGATCCGTCTTGCTCCACGAGCTCGTACCGCCACCGAACATGTTGCGGCCCATGATGGTCGCGCCAATGTTGGCGAGCTCATTCTCCATCACCGGCGTACTCTCGTTCACCTCACCGCCTTCCTTGCCATGTGCACGCCGCCAGGCCTCCAGCGGAAACACCCACTCGTGCAACCCTTCGCCGCCAATGCCGAGCGGCTCCTGCAAGCTCTGGTTCGGTCCGGCAACAAAGCCGTCCAGCGACATGGAGATTCTGAATCGAAGCTTGGACACTATTCACCTGTTGATCCGACGTTTGGTTGGTGAACCTTGACGGAGTTGTCGCGCCCGCCCATCAAAGTGTCGATCGGGCTCGCCTGAAATCGACAGATTTGGGAACGACCCCGAAACGACGATCAGTTGGCGGGCAGCGTTCGGGAGCCTGACGCGGATGCGGCATCGGGGACGCTGCACCGACCCAACACCTATATTCCGCGTCTGTGCAACTACTGAATCGAGGCAACTCTGTGGCTAAGCACCGGATCTATACAACGAGCTTTGCAAGTGTCTACCCCCACTATGTCACGAAGGCGGAAAAGAAGGGGCGAACGCAATCAGACGTCGATGCAATCATCCGTTGGTTGACTGGCTATAGCCAGGCAGAGTTGAACGCACAGTTGGCCAAGCGGACGGACTTCGAAACATTCTTCGCGGAGGCTCCCCAGCTGAATCCCTCGCGTGCGTCGATCAAAGGCGTGATCTGCGGTATCCGTGTGGAGGACATTGAAGAACCTTTCATGCGGGAAATCCGCTACCTGGACAAGTTGATCGATGAGCTGGTAAGGGGAAAGGCGATGGAGAAGATTCTGCGGCAATAGTTCCGCGGAAGCTGTTCGTTGCGCTGCCCGCGTGCCTGACGAGCGTGTGATGCGATCGGAGAAGCACCCCGGTAATCTCGTCGCCGTGCTATGTCATGCGTCTCGGATCACGTTCGCCTAAGCCGCAACTTGCCTCCGATCGCTTACCACCAGTACGAGTTCAGAACCACTATGCTACCGCGGCCGCAAACCGCTGGAAGAGATCTCCCGGAAGGAGATGACGCAGACGCCACGTGATTGCCATTGGCAGTTCGCCGACATGGCTCACGTAGGTCCCAGGGCCGAGGAACACAAACGCTCGCTCGTCGATGCTAAGACGCGCAAAGAGCAGAATGTGATTCCCTATTGACACGTGATTCTGAAACCGTCGTCCTGTCGGACTGTCTCTCCTCGTGGTGGATTGGCTCTCCCAGTGAATCAGTTCGCGACTGATGGCGTAATCGCGATAGCGCGTCGTAGGAGAAAACTGCCCTGAAGTCTTGTCCAGCGTGAAGGCGAAGAAGTCCGAGCGCAGCTGATTGTCGTGAAAGAGTCCCTCACGCCACGGCCGAACCTTCACTCGGTCATCGTCCTGGGCAGCAGCGAGCATCTCGAGGCGTGTGTAACGCGCGTGTACCGCCAACGGAACGTCAGGAAGCTCCGGAAGATCGATCGGAACGTGTTTGATTCGATCCAGGAGCAGATCGAACAGCTCCCGCATTTCGGATCGGACTTGCCCGTGCTCCCAGAGTGCCGCTGCGCCGGCGGTCAGTGTCATCGTGCCTTCAACGCTGTCCAGCACCTGCACGAGCAGCATGCGCAGCAGTCTCTTTTCCCGTGCTGAGAGTGCGGCCACATCCGGCGGCGTCGTCCGACCCATCCAGTCGCGCCACGTGCTCAACCGTTCCGGATCGTCGACGTGAAGAAGCCGGCCTACGGCTCGGCGAAGGGCTTGTTCGTGCGGCCCGGAGGCAGCGGTCGGCAGACCTGCCGCCTCGCGCAAGTCAGACCAGGAATGCCTTCCATCGTACACGTCCTCGAGGTCGAGGCCTGATTCCGCTAGAAAATCGCGAAGCGTTATGGCCTCATTCTCTCCCGCGAGGCTTCGCAGCTCGTTAGCTTTCTCGGGCCAGCGAGATGGAACCGCATTCTTGATGCTTTCCAGCACTCGGTCGGTTGCGACACGATCGAGCTGCATGCTGCATCCCGACGGCAGGAACGGGAAACCCTCCTTTACCTGTCGCGCCACGTGCGATCGGCTACCACCCAGCAGCGCCTGGAAACGTCGATCGTAGCGGAACTCCTTGCGGTGCTGGCCAACGAAATCCAGGACAGTGCACAGGGCCTTATCAGGCGCCTTGCGTAAGCCGCGTCCGAGTTGCTGCAGAAACAGCAACGGGCTCTCCGTTGGACGAAGCATCATGAGGGAGTTCACGGTTGGTACGTCGACGCCCTCATTGAATAGATCGACGGAGAACACAACGTTCACACGCCCAGCTGCGAGGTCGATCAGGGCCTGAAGTCGCTCTTGATCGGGCGTGTCTGCCCACACCGCCGTCGCAGGAATGCCCGACTCGTTGAACACGCGCGCCATGTACCTGGCGTGGTCAACACTGACACAGAAGCCGAGCGCTCGAGTGCCTTCTGAGCTCACCAAGCGCTCATGGAACTGCCTCACGACGGCCCGGGCCCAGACGTCCGTGGCGGTAATCGCCGCGGTCAGTTCCTGAACATCGTAGCCGGTCCCCCGCCGCCACGGGATTGCGCGCAAATCGAGATTGTCCGCGACTCCGAAATACGAGAAAGGAACCAACCGGTGCTGGTCGATGGCATCCCACAGACGGAGCTCGGCGGCGATGCGATCGCCGAACCAGTGCAGGATCGGCATGCCATCGCTGCGTTCCGGGGTGGCAGTGAGCCCGAGCAGTTCGACCGGTTGCAACCGCGTAAGGAGCCGGTCGTACGACGACGCCGCCGCGTGGTGAAACTCGTCGACAATGAGTACGTCGAAATGCGCTGGGTCGATCGACTCGACTCCGCTTGCGTTGAGTGACTGAATCGACGCGAAGACGTGCTCGAACATAACGGGTCGAACTCCGCCAACCCAGAATTCACCAAAGTTGCCGTCGCGCATAGCGTGGGCGAATGTCGCGCGGCTCTGGGCGAGAATCTCCTCTCGGTGCGCAACGAACAGCAGCCGCGATCGGGGAAGCCGTGCTCTTAGTCGAGCGTAGTCCACCGCAGCCATCACCGTTTTCCCTGTGCCGGTCGCCGAGACCAGCAGATTGCGGTGGTGGCCGGTGTGTCGAGACAGCTCGATCTCCTCGAGCAGTCTTTCCTGGAATGGTTCAAGCCTGATCTCGACCGGACTGAGAGCTACGCGCAGGTCGGGACGCATGTCGCGCGTGGCCAAGAAGCGGGCCGGCTCGTACTCCTCGAAATCAGCCTGCTGCCAGTAGCTCTCGAAAACGGCGGCAACCTTGTCGATCACGGGCCGGTTTCTGGCGCCAGACACGCGGACATTCCATTCAAGGCCGCTTACCTGCGCGGAGTGGGTCAGATTTGATGACCCGACGTAGGCCGTTGAGTATCCCGACTCGCGGTGAAAGAGCCACGCCTTGGCGTGAAGCCTGGTGCTGGTGGTGTCATATGACACGCGCACCTGCGCGCCGAGATTGAGAAGGGCTTCGATCGCTTCGGCTTCCGTTGAGCCGGTAAAGACCGTTGTGAGAACGCGCAGCGACTTGCCGTCGCCGAGGTGTCGCCGGAGCGCATCCATCAACGGATTGATGCCCGTCCGCCGAATGAATGCCATCACCAGATCGATGCGGTCTGCCGACGCAATCTCCGCCTGAATCTGATGGCCTACTCGAGGCTCGCCAGGTGCATTCGTCAGAAGCGTCGTGTCGAGCAGCGGTATCAGCGGTCTCGGAATGTCTTGCGGACGGCCGTCAGGCAACTGTCGTCTGATACTGCGCAGCACTCTGGCCGGCTCTGCCAACTGCATCGCGGAGAGTTCATCGGCACCAACGTGGTGCGCTATGAGCTCGATGAGCAGGCGGGCGAGTTTGACTCCCTCGACGCTCCGGCCCTCAGCGGGAACATCCTCGATGGCCGTTTCAACGACCTTTGCCACGTGCAGCGCGATTCGATCCGCAGCCTCGGCGTTCCGAAGTTCGTCGAGATCCGGAGTTCCTGGAAGTTCCGGATGCCGCAGCTGCTCCTCGAGAAGCTGCGTGACCAGGAGCTCGTAGAGTCCTTGCGCGAGGGAAGGCATCCCTAACTAGAGCGATGAGCGAAGGAAATCGACAAATTCGCGATCGCTCGGCGCCAGCTCCAGCGAAGGCAGATCGGGTAGAGTCATCCACCTCAGGTCCGTGTGCTCGAGACACCTCGGACTGCCATGGATCGTTGTGGGCACAAACTCGATCAAGAATTCGGACCCAGGATCAGCGACCGCGAATATGGCCGAATCAACTGAGAGAACACGGACGTCGAGTTCTTCCGAGAGCTCCCGGCGTGCCGCTTCGAAGTGAGTCTCTCCCGCTTCCACTTTTCCGCCAGGAAACTCCCACAGACTGCCATGGCGTTTGTCTGCTGGCCGTTGGCAGACGAGGTAATTGCCATTCTGCTCTATAACGGCTGCGAGCACGCGAGTAAGAGCCATTCAATCGCTCACCGCCGCGCCTCCACCCCCCGTCGCTCAAACGCACTCGGCAACCCACCCCCCGCCACACCCGCCTCCGCCGGAACCTCGCTCGGTCGATCCTTCAAAATCACCTCCGCCTTCGTCAGCCACGCGACCCCGAACGCCGTCACCGCGACGGTCTCCATCCAGAACACGAAGCTCGTTCCGTCGCTCCATCCCGAGCCCAGCAACAGCTTGTCGACAATGATGCCCGCGATCGCCCCGAGAATCGTCAGGCCACTCACGCGGTAGACGAGGTTCCGCAGTCGCTTCCTGTCGGTCGGTGCTGCGCTGCGCGTCTTCGTGAAAAGAAAGATCGCCATCAGCGCCACCGTCACGAAGAACACCCCGGCCCAGGCGTAATGCAGCGTCCCGATGATCTCCGGGTCCGACGCGCCTGGGCCCGAGAACAGCGTCACCGAGTCGGGCGCTCGTCCGCCGGTGTCCGTCGCCTCACGCGATGGGTCGTGCGTCGGAAGCAGGGCAACCAGGATCGCCGCCGCGCCTGCGAGCTTCGACGCAATCACGTCCCAGCGCTCTGGTCCCTTGTAACACAGCAGGAAGATCCCGAGCGCGGCGAGGATTGCGACGAACACCTCGCGCATCCCCGTGTGATAGTACGCGCTGATGGACCCCTCGATGTACCACCGGCCCGCCTCGGCACCCGCCGACAGGTACCGGTCCCGGATGTTCTCGCCGAGCGCCAGCGTCAGCGGGAGCCCCAGACCGAGGAATCCGATCGCGGCGCGGAGGGTGCGCAGGTGGACGACGTCCGAGTCGGTCGGCTTCGACAGCTCGGTGTTGAGGTCGCGCACGCGTTGGCCGATCGACTGCATGACGAGCCTCCTGCGTGGATGGGCGTGGAGGTGGAGGAGCCGTCAGGCTGCGGAATCTACGTTATGAGCGCCGGGCCGGATTAGCAAGGACGCCCGGCAATCGCGGGTCCGCCCTCACTGGATCCCCAACCGCTTCCGGAAGGCCGCCACGAGCTCTGGAGCGGCACCGAGACGTCGACTTGCCTATGCCGAGCGGGCGGTTGAGGACGATGATCGCGCGCGCGTCAGGCACCCGCTCACCCGCTGGGTCGCTCGAGCAGCTCCTTCAGCGTACGCAGGTCCTGCTCCACGGCCCGCCTGTCGGCCGCGAACTGCTCGTCGGACATGTCCGGCCGGCGGAACAGGGTGAAGATGAATTCGCTTCCTCCGCCGTTCGGCACAACGCGCATCGGATTGTGAACGGTCACGCCTGACTCGAGCTCGACGTCGTGATCCATGACGCCCAACTCGTTCTTCGGCGCGAATCGGATGGTCGCCTTGCCGAACGGCGCTTCTACGAGCCACGAATCGCCGGCGCGGGTGACGTCGGAGCGCGCTAGCCCCGCGGCCCATCGTGGAAGGTTCCTGGGATCCGAGGCGAACTCGTAGACGGCGCTCGGCAGTCGGTCGATGTAGATGCTCAGGTGCTCAACGTCCATGCTATTGCAGGGAATCGAGACAATGCTGGAGCTCGGTCGACCGTCAACGGTGCGGCTCCTCTTCATCCGACCAATACCATACGGCAACGACCTCGTCCTCCGAGTGCGAGATGCTGATGAGACGGTCGGGGCCGAGGCCGCTTGCGAACTCCGCTGCCTGCGCGAACAGAGTCTCCCACTTGATGAAGGCTCCGCGAAAGACCTTGAAACGCACTACGCGCTTGGAATGAGTCACTGCTGATTCTCCGTCTGGCAAACGATCGTCGGGTGCGGACACGACCAGTCGGTTGTCGCCTTGAGGATGCCGTCGTCTCGGTCGGTCGGCGCCGACGCTCGTCAGGCGGTCGAGTCCTTCAATTACGGCGTGGTCGACGGTCGAGGACAGACCGGACTCCCCTTGTCGAATACTACGCGCCAGGTGCCTGACGAATCCCGCCGCCAAATCGAGTTGAATCGCCCGATGACCTTCCCCGCCGGGTCGCGGACCGGACCCGTGCTCAGCGCGAGGGTGCCGGACTCGATGACCTCTACGCGATCGGGCTCCCACGAGAACGGCGCGTCAGGCCCGGCGTAGAACGGCTTCCAGGCCGCGACGACGGCGTCCTTTCCGCGAATCGGCTCTTCGCCGTTGAAGAAGATCGCCTCGTCCGAAAGTAGATCCGCGAATGCCGCATGGTCACGGTCCGCCATCGTCTCCGCGAACGCACGCTCGGCCGCCATTACCTGCTGCTGGAGTCCGGCGTGCGCGCTGCCTTGCGCGGGCAGGAGAGCTGGGACCAAGAGAAGGACGGTGGCGAAGAGAGCGAGCGAACGGCGCATGGTTCGAGGGTTTCCGCAGAAGGTGGCGAATTCAGCGCTGCGCAGTCGTCAGGCGCCGGGTTGTGGACATACCATCCGATGGAGCCTCAGTCGCCGGCACGCGCGAACTCGGAATCCCCGCTCGGCCCGTAAATGTCGGGCACCTTGCAGCCCATGGCCCGAAGGTGTGTCGACAGTTGCCCGCGGTGGTGCACACTGTGATTGTTGGCGAATCCGATCCAGGCGGCTCGAGACATCTTCATCATTCCAAAGAAGTCCACCTCTTCGGCGAGCTGCTCATCCAGCATGGCACGGAGCTGATCGAGCTTCGCCGGAACGGCCTCCTTATAGAACGCGACCACATCGCTGACCTTCCGAAAGCCGTCTTCCGCCTGCTTCGCTTTCTCCCGATCGAAGTGAAAGACGCCTTGCGCGGCGCTGTCCAGAAACCAGATGTCCGAGGTCGCAATGTGCCTGACGAGCTCCCAGGCGGAGCGCGAGCGAGGGTCCGGACGATAGTCGCGATTGGCGTCGTTCACGGCGGCGAGCACGCGAGTGGTCGCCGGCAGCTCACGACTCCACAGTGCCGTCATGGCTTCAGCGACGGCTCGCGCCCGATCTGCATTCGACATTGGACCTCACGGGTTGCTGGTGCGGATCCCCGACGGCATTGCTCGAATCGAGGAGGAGAAATGTAGCGCGCCGCGGATCGCCTCGGCGATGATTTGTCGCGTCGCTTGCTCAGTCGCGCTCGTCGTATGCGAGAAGATCGCGCGGCTGACACTCCAACTCCCGGCACAGCGCCTCCAGGGTGGAGAACCGGATCGCCCGCGCCTTGCCAGTCTTGAGGATCGACAGGTTTGCGAGCGTCATCCCCACTCTCTCGCTCAGCTCAGTCAGCGTAATGCCGCGCCGCTCCAGCATGCGATCGAGTGTTACGTGGATAGCCATTGCTATATGACGAGCGCGCTTTCGTGCTCGAGCTCCGCTCCCCGGCGGAAGATCTCCGCCAGCGCCAGCAGCACGAGCGCGACGAACACCATGGTCATATCGACGTTCAGGGAGGCCGGGACCCTGACGCTTCCATCAGCCACCGCCCCTCGCACCGCGAGGGAGATCGCGGCTCCGGCAACGGTGTTGAGAATCGCGAGCGCGAGCAATAATAACCCGAGCCATCGGAGCCGCACGGCATTCGTCGCGTCGAATGGTGTTCCTTCGCGCACGCTCCGGAAGAGCTGGCGCAGCTGGTGAAGCATCGCGAGCACGAGGCCGGCTATCACAGCCACGTGGAGCCACAATAGCACGAAGAGCGACCACGGGAGCGGGCCGAGCGGCAGCCGGAGCGACCCGCGAATGTCGTCGATCCGCAGCACTGTGCCGTCCCAGCTCGTGGCTACGCTGGCCTCTGTTTCCCGGGCAACCGCGGACACCGGAATTCCCCAGTACCACTCCTGATTTTCGGCGCCGGCGACCTTCATGATCGGTATGACGACGAGCACGAATGCGGCGCCGGCGACCGCAAGATAGAACAGGACGGTGGTGACGGTGGCCAGGATGTTCGGGAGTTGGTCCGAGCGCGGCTGATGCACGTGGTCCTCGCGAGTTATCGTTAATCGATAATATCGACTATCGATAATCCTCGCAAGTGTGCGTCAGGCCGATGTCGCGCGAGTCCAGAGATCGGTAAGGCGCCGTTCAGCCAGTGCGGATCCCAGAAAGCCGTCGATATCGTCGCCACTGATTCGGTGCATGGCAGCGATATCGCGGAGATGTCGATCCGAACCGGACTGCGCGAAGAACTCCAGCTTCCGGATGATCACATACTCTATCGGCGCGAGCCAGATGGTGTGATTGCCGATTCGCTCGCCCCGCCGATGAGCCAGCGCCCATTCATGCAGAGGGTCCTCTCCCGCGAGATAGATGTCTGCCCGAAGCGAGGTTGGGACGTGCAGAATGTTGAAGTGACGACCAGCGCCACGACGGCTCTCCTCGGCGATCACTTCCTCTGGTGGTAGGTAGTACTCACTCGCGTCGAATCGATCGATGAGCCGCGATGGGGCGTCGCGATCGAGGCGCGCGATGAGGTCGACATCGTTCGTCATCCGTGGTTCGCCGTACGCGATGGCCGCGACGGCGCCGGTGATCGCGTATTCGATTCCCGTTTCGTGCAGCGGCTGGATCAGCAGCCGGTGCAGAACCGGTGGGGTCATTTCAGAAATGCCGCGCGGACTGCATCGGTCAGCTGCGACTCGGTGAACTCTGGATGGCGTCGCTCGAGCACCGAGCGCTTGAGTTCCCAGGCGAACGAACGGAGAGACTGCGCGACGAGCAGCTTCTGCTCTAGCGTCATTGAGCGAACGGACCTTATCTCAGTTTCTTGCAGCACGGTGTTCATGCGCGGAGTCTCGCCAAGGCTCTGGTGCTTCGCAAGTCGTTACGTCCGATCGTGCGGCAGGGCAGGCCCCGCGCGCACACAATGTCGGCGCCATTGGCGCGAGCGAACTGCATGCCTGCCCGGCCGACGAGCTGGTGCCATATCTAGGCGTGATAGTCGGGCGACGCCAAGCTGCAGGATGACGAGGTTCCCATGGACGAGCGAGCGGGAGCCGTACTTCCCGGCGACGACCTTCGCATCGCGAAGGAGTTCTACCTCGGCAAGCTCGGGTTCAAGCTGCAGTGGGAAGACTCGGCCGACGGCCAGAAGGGCATCATGGGCCTCGAGCGACGGGGCTCGAGCTCACCATCGACTGCCCGATGTCCGGCCACGGCCGTGACGTGTGCGTGTCCTTTCGAGTGAACGACGCGGACGCGTACTACGAGGAATGGCGACATGGGGTGGACATCCCGCGGCCGCCTAGAGACGAAGTATGGGACGCGCGCACGTTTGGCTTCGAGGATCCTTCCGGCAACACGATCTTTGTGACCGGGCCGATTCCGAAGGCGGCGGACGATAGATCATAGCGAACGGGCGTCTCCAAGCGAGCCACTGGCCTAACGTCGCAGCTTAAACAGCGCTACGGACTTCACGTCGTCCCCGTCGCACTAAATTAGCAGGACATGACCCAGGCCGCCCTCCACCAGCGTCGCGCCGCTGGATTTTCGAACTGCCGATTGACCAGACCGGGGTCTCGAGGGGTCATACCGCCAGTCACCACGGTCCTGCCGGAGCACCACCATCGTATCGCGCGGCGGTCGCCCTCCGCTGAGACCGGCAACCCATCCGCCCGCAGAATTGTCTATCTGCACGAACGCCCGATCTGCCTTGCGCGATCGCATTCCGTCGTCCACCCTTTCGATTGAGTCCCACTGGCGCAGGCGCCTAGCTCTCCACCAGCGGGCCGCGTTTCGAGCACGCCTTTCCACGTCCCTCACCATTGAATCGTCCGATCGGCTCCCTCGCATGACAGTGCCCTTCGTGCGCCTTGTCAGCCTGTTGACCCTCTGCTGCCTTCTCTCCAGCGGCTGCTCTACTGAAGCCACTGGAGAATCGGCCGCAAACGGCACCGATTCCGCCGAAGCCGGGGCAGATGGCGACGAAGCAGCCGCCGACGTCCGACTCCCCGTCGTCGCCCAGGAAGCCCGCGACGGCGATCTGGTTCTACACGTCGCGACCAGCGGCCGGGTACGATCCCGCGCCTCCAGCCGCGTCACCGTCGAGGTCACCGGTTCCGTCGCCGCGGTGCTGGTTCAACCCGGCGACCGGGTGCGTGCCGGCCAGCCACTCGTCAGGCTCGATCCGCGTCCCTTCGACCTTGCTGTGCGGGAGGCGCAGCACGAGCTCGACCTCGCCAATCTCCGCTACCGCGAGGAGATCGTCCCCGAATCGCTTGCCACCGGCCGGGCACCGAACGAGGAGCGGCGCGCCAGTGCCATGCTCAAGGCAGGAGTCGAGGGAGCCCGCGTAAGGCTCGAGCGCGCCCAGCTCGACCAGGAGCGCGCCATCATCCGGGCGCCATTTGCCGGACGCGTGGAAGACGTACTCGTCGCTACCGGCGAGCGGGTGAACGCCGGCGCGCCAGTCACCACCGTAGTCGATGTAGGCGATGTATGGGTCGAGACCTCGGTACTCGAGCACGATCTTCCGCTCATCAAAGAAGGCGCGAGCGCTATAGTCGTCAGCGCCGGCGCTCCCGATCGTCAGGCGATCGGCAAGGTGGTCGCCGTGCTTCCCGCCGTGGACTCGGTGGCGCGGGCCGGACGAGTGCTGGTGAAACTCACCGGCAATGCCGATCTGCGCCCCGGGATGTACGCCGACGTCCGTCTGGAGGCGACCCGCCTGACCAGCCGTCGGCTCGTTCCCGCCCGGGCGATAATCGAGCGCGATGGACGCCCTCTCGTCTTCGTCGTCGAGGAAGGGCGTGCACAGTGGGTGTACGTCACGCCGGGGCGCAGCAATGGCACCGACACCGAGCTTCTTCCCGATGAAGCGACGGGGGTAATTCCCGTCGAGCCGGGAGACCAGGTGATCGTCGATGGGCACCTCACGCTGACGCACGATGCGCCGGTCCGCGTGGTAGCGGCCGGCGGTGACCGCGCACCCTAACGCAACGTGTCGATCACCGCGTACGCCGTTCGGCGCCCGGTCTCCACCGTCGCCGTAATGCTGGCCGTGCTCCTGCTGGGCGCCGTCTCACTTGGCAGGCTGCCGGTCACCCTCCTCCCCGACGTCGATCTGCCGGTTCTCACTATCCGCACGCGGTGGCCAGCGGCCGCGGCGCCGGAAGTCTCGCGCTTCATCGCCGAGCCTGTCGAGGAATCGGTGGCCGCCACGCCGGGGCTGCTGGAAGTGCGCACGGTGAGCCGCAACGGCGAGGCCACTACCACGATGCGGTTCGCGTGGGGCACCGAAATGGAGAAGACGGTGCTCGATGTGCGCGAGCGGCTGGACAACGCTCGCAGCCGCTTGCCGGAGCGCGCCGAGCGTCCTACGCTCCTTACGAGCGACCCGGGGGAGCGGCCGATCGCCGTGCTGGCGGTCACCGGCGAGGGCGCCTTGCAGACGA
>JBGTNB010000513.1:0-2077 GCA_041743285.1 Gemmatimonadaceae bacterium | reverse complement strand
TCGAAAAGTACGAGCGGGTAACGCAGCCGCGCTGGCAGGGTCCGCAGTAGTGGCAGGGCGCTCGCCCGGGCAGCGGTTCCGTCAGCACCGCAACCCGGCCGATCGTCATGCGGCGATCGGCGCCGAAGCGGGCGTGCAATCGGTCTCGAACCGCCGTTTCGACGATGTTCATTTCCATCGGCGGTTGAAAGGGCCCGTCAGGCAGATGCGGGAGCGCGAGCGCCTCACCGCTGACGCCGATGAAGCGCTCGACATGATCGTACCACGGCCCTATCTCCGCATAACGAATCGGCCAGTCGACGCCGATGCCGTCTCTCAGGTTGGCCTCGAAATCGAGGTCGCTCCACCGATAGACCTGTCGCCCCCAGATGATCGACTTGCCGCCTACCTGGCGAGCGCGGAGCCAGTCGAAGGGCTTGTCCGCTGGAGTGGTATAGGGGTTGTCTACGTCGTCGGTCCAGAAGCGGTGACTCAACTCATCGAAGCTCACCGACCGGCGCTGAATCTGCTGACGGGCCTCTACCTCGCGACGGTTACCCATCCCGCGAAAGTGCATGTCCCAGGGCGGCACGTGCTCGGTATAGTCGCGCTGCGGATCGATGTCTCGTCCCGCCTCGAGGACGAGTGTGCGCAGCCCCCGTTCACACAGCTCCTTCGCGGCCCACCCTCCGGTAATCCCGGAGCCCACGACGATGGCGTCGTAATCGCGCTCAATACTTTGCATTGCCGTCGTAGCGACCGGGAATGAGATCAGTGCGCAGCTCCTCGACGATGCCTGGCCGCGATGTGTAGTAGCCCCAGATCGTCAGGTGCTTGAGCATTGCGAACCAGTGCTCGTTGGTGCCAGCCGCCCCGGACCGCCGGAGCCCGTGCAGTTCCTCGTCGAGTGCCGCCAGCACCGCGATCTGCTGCAGCTCGGTCAAGTCTACGAAGTCGCCGCTGCTCCCGGCTAACTTTCCGGACCGGGAGTCGAGTTCGGAAAGGCCGTTTGTGAAGCGTTCACGTTCGACGGCGTTGTACCAGTCGGTGAGCATGACGTCGATGAAGTCGGCGACGCCAGCGTCGGTGGCGCCCGGCGTAGCGGTGCGGGGCAGGATGCGCTCTGCCGCTTGAGTGACTATCTCCAGCTGCTCCGGCGTCAACGCGCGCGGCGGCGTTCCGAGCAACCCACGGCGACGTCGCGCGGCGAGCCCATGAGCCCGTTGCCCGACCGAAACCAACTCCTCCACGCCGAGCGCGCCGACGAACTGGAGCGCGGCGATGCCGCCGAGCGCGCGAAGGGTCTCTCGTCGCGAGGTCATACTCGAAGATACGGCGCGGGGCTGCAGCGCGCACGGCCACAGGCGCACTCATTCCGCTCGCTCCACCAAGTCACGCCGGCAGCTCTCCCAGGCCCGGAGTCAGTTCGCGGCAAAGCAATAGAAAAGGCCCGCGCCACCCGTCGCGACCAGCTCAGCCTGACTGCATCCACGGCTGGAGTGCGCTGCATTCCACGATGAGTTGCCGCCGCCAGTCCGGTCGTGATGCCCGACGATGGCGCTACCGGCCGCATTGCTCGTCCAGTTGTTGCACGTGGTAGTGGCTGCACTGCCGAGCATCGTGCGGCCGTGCGAATCCGAGCCGGTGAGAATGTCGTGCACGTTAGGCGAATCGCCGCGTCCGTTCACCGGCAGCCCCTTCTCGTTCAGCGCGCCCTCTTTGTTGACGCTGTTGCGGTCGCGCTGGAGATCGCCGTGCAGATCCGCCACGTTCCAGGCGATGAGCACTCCCTTGGCGTTGTGCCACGGGCCGTTCCCGATGCGATCGCGTGCGTTTACCGGCGCCTGTCCGGCGGCGGCGGTCGTGCTCAGGTAGGCACGCCATGAACGAGCGCCGGCGCCTGCCTCCTGGGCCAATCGCTGACAGTGAGCGTCCGCACCGGCAAGCCCGCCGAGGCTGGCGCCATCGCCGGGACCGGCGCTCGTTATGAAGAATCCCATCGGTTGCTGGGGAGCGGCTCCTCCTGGCTGGGCCTTGCTCTCCGCGGCCACGCACAGCGCGGCGACACACACAGCAGCGGCGATCCTCATTGGAATAT
>JBGTNB010000512.1:0-3570 GCA_041743285.1 Gemmatimonadaceae bacterium | reverse complement strand
CCGAATCGCGGACCGCGCGAGACGGAATTGGAAAGGGAAGTCGATCCGGTCATCACACGTGATGACGCCGAACCGAAATGATCGAATCCCGCCAGCGAGGCACAAGATCCCCGGTACATCACGTGTGATGTACCGGGGATCGTCGTTTCTTGCGCTGCGCCTTCCATCCATGCGGCGGCAGGGCCGCCGCGTTCAATCCCTGGTTCCTCGTTCCTGATTCCTAGCTCCTAAGCACGTGGCGTAAGGCTGCCTCGAGCTCGGGATACTCGAAGATGAATCCGGCGTCGAGCAGCCGGCGCGGCACCATTCGCTGGCTGCCGAGCAGTAGGGTCTCACCCATCTCGCCATACATCACCTTGAGGGCGAGCGCCGGCACGCGAACCAACGTTGGACGACCCAGCACTCGCCCAAGGGTTTCGGTGAACTTGGCGTTGGTCACCGGGTTGGGTGATGTGACATTCACCCCGCCATCGATCTCCGAGTGATCGAGCAACCAGAGCACCGCGCGCACCAAGTCATCGATTGCGATCCAGCTGAACCACTGCCGGCCGTGTCCAAGTGTGCCCCCCGCGCCCACCTTGAATACGGGCAGCATGCGGTCCAGCGCCCCGCCCTTGGGGGCCATGACAACACCGAAACGCGTGTTGACCACCCGGATCCCAGCGTCGCGCGCCGGATCCGCGGCATCTTCCCACGCCACCACCACATCCGTCAGAAATCCGTGGCCCCGAGCGCTCGATTCCTCGAGCACCTCGGCATCGCGGTCACCGTAGTAGTGACTGCCCGACGCGACGAGAAGCGTCGGCGGCCGCTGGTCCAGCGCGGCAATGGTCCCCGCAAGCAGCCGAGTGGAGCGAACACGGCTCTGCCGTATCTCCTGCTTCACCTCATCGGTCCACCGGTCATCGATCGAACGTCCGCCAAAGTGAAGCACGGCGTCAGCGCCGGCGAGGCGGTCTCCGTCTATCTGATTCTCGTCAGGATTCCACCAGATCTCATCGGGACCCTTGCTCTCGGCGCCTCTCACCAGCCGCTCGACCTTGATACCGCGCGCGATGAGCGCCTCTGCTACCGCCGAGCCGATCATTCCGCTTGCTCCGCCGACAACCACCCTCGTTGGCCCGCCTCGCGTCTCGCTCGCCATGATGACGCCTCCCATGCGTCTGGTGTCCCGCCTGATCGTACCCTATCGTGCGGCAGCGACCGCGCCTCGTGCGCGAGACTCAACCCTGGTTTCCATGTCACTTTCCGTTCCCGAGCTCGCCGGGCTCGCCACATACCGCGAGGCGGCAAATGTCGGACTCTCCGTTTCGCAGAGCGTCCGGCGCCTACTCCGCAGCCACTGGGCCGAGGTTCGGCTCATGGACATCATTCTCGCGCGTCTGCCCGGCACCCCCGAATGGGAGATGAAGTGCGCGTTGTCACTTCATCAGTGGCAGCACGCCGAGCACGCGACATTGCTGCGGGAACGCATCTCGGAAATGCGCAACCCAGTACCGCGACTCGACGTCGCTCCCGACGACGCGCTCGAGGCGATGTTCGCTGAGCTGGAACACTCCGCCGATTCGGTGGAGCTGCTCACTGGGATTTACGCTGTCGTGCGGCCGGCGATTGCTGAATCGTACCGCGCCCACTACGCTGCCGCGAATCCGCTGGTGGACCATCCAACGCGAAGGTTGCTGCAGCTCATCCTCGCCGACGAGGACGACGCTGTCGGTTGGGGAAGGGCGGCGCTGGATGCGATGATCGACGGCAATCCCGACGCTGCACGGCGCAGCGCCGATTGGCATAGTCATCTGAGTGCTTACGTGGCGGGGTGCGGGGGCATCGCTGGTGATGCCGGTATGCCGGCTGCCGCACCACCCGCTCCACGCGCCAGGGAGCCGTTAGCGCCCAATCTCATTCCACGCCGCGATTCGCGATTCAAGGGTCAGCGGGACTTCGACTTCCCCCCGCACGTGATCTACAACGATCCGCGGGTGCCTCCCGACGAGCGCAATCTGGCCCTGCTGTGCAAACGAGCGCTGGAGATGGACGTTCCCGAGATGATGGCGGGGATGCTTGTCGAATGGCGCGGACTGCCCTGGGAGCTGCGTCGCGGACTGTCACGCCAACTTTGGGACGAAGCTCGGCACGCGATGATGGGAACGGTGGCTCTCGAAACACGCGGGCTGGATTGGACGCGAATCCCGCTCAACATCGGCTTTGCGCTGCGCCTTGGACAGCATGCCGAGCCGCTCGAGCGGCAGATCATGCTGTGGGCGATTGAACAGTCGCTCATGAGCGGCGATACCGGCAAACGGTCGGAGTACGAAACGGCTGTGGAGGCCGGGGACGCGTTGAGCGCGCACTTTCAGGATTACGATTGGGCCGACGAAGTGCTTCACGCACGCATTGGCCGGCAGGTGCTCAGGCACGCCGGTGTGACCGCGGAGGAGGCAATGGCGCGCGCTCCGGAAATCCACGAACGTACCTGGCGCGCGCTGGATGCCTATCGCCAGCCTGACGAATGCCCCGGCTGGTGGGACGACTTCGTTCGCCAGGCACTGGGCCGCCCCAGTGCACTCGGCTCGGCTGAATTGCAGGAGCTGCGCATACTTACAGAATGAGTTTATGCCGCGCATCGAGCGCTGCTTGATCGTCACCTCCACGAGGCCAGCTGATGCCGAAACGCAAGCGACAAGTGTTGTTCATTGGAGCGCAGGGACACGTACTTGCGCTCGACGCCGAGACGGGCGGCGAGCTCTGGCGTTCAAAGCTGAAGGGCTCGGGGACGGTACTGCTGCACCGCGATGGGGAGCAGCTCTACGCTTCGGTTTCGGGAGAGCTGTGGTGCCTCGACGCCACGAACGGCGCTGTCCGTTGGCACAACAAGCTCAAAGGTCTCGGGCTCGGCATTGTCTCAATGTGCACTACGGTCGAAGCCGAGCAGGGTAGAGCGGCATACGTGACGATCGCCGAGAGCATGCGGCAACAGCAGCAGGCCGCTCAGGGCGGCACCGCCTGACAGAGCCAGTCGAAACAACCATCGGCCAAAATCCGTTGTCATATGTGTGGGGAGCGAAGAAAGCGGCTGGCGCGGTGCCACTGCACTCGCTTCCCTCACGCCGGTCGAGGGTTGCTGTCATGAATCGGATCAATAACAACAGCTTCACAACGAGTGGGGTGCACGAAACGTTACGCGGATTAGGCGTTCGCGTCGTCGGGCACCTTTCCGGCGGCATCGGCTACGTGGAAGTGCTGGAGCTCCGCGATGCGCGACGAACCGACGCCGCAATCTCGCACGCACTCAAGCTCGTTGGTTCGGCGCCGGCGCTGATCCTCGACTTGCGGAGCGCGCGCGCTGGTGATCCTTCCGCGGTCTCGGTGCTCGCCAGCTATCTGTTCGACACGGAATCGGTCCACCGCGATGCCGTGTACATGGCAGCCGGCGACGGTCTGCCTGTGCCGGCCCCGAAAGTCCCGACACAGCGCTATCTCGATCGCGACGTGTACGTCCTGACGGGTCCGGAAACGTCGCCGGCCGTCGCAGCGCTGGCCCGGCGGCTGCAGCGGATGGGACGCGCGCTG
>JBGTNB010000511.1:0-1557 GCA_041743285.1 Gemmatimonadaceae bacterium | reverse complement strand
TCGCCGATGCCGTCCGCATTCGAGTCATAAAAGCTCTGCGGATAGATTTCGTAGAAGACGGCTGTATCAAGCCACGAAGGGATATTCTTGTTCATGGATTCATGGCAGTCTCACCAATGTAGTTCATCACCGGTCCGAGTTGCACGTTCGCGCCTTCCCGAATGTAAAGTGGGATGGTTTTCAGCGAGTGCTCGACGTCGATCCAACGACTGCCCGCGAGGCGGTCGCGCGTCCACCAATCGGTCCATTCGCCAGCGGGCAGATAAGCGCGGCGGCGGCCAGTTTCATCATGGATCGGCGCGACGAGCAGGCTGTCGCCGAACATGAACTGATCGTAGATGCGCCAGCAATTGGGATCGTCCTGAAACTCCACGACCATGGCCCGCAGCAAGGGCAGCCCGGCGGCGCTGGCTTGGCGAGCCTGTTCCAGCACATACGGAAGAAGCCGATAGCGGAGCTGGATGAACTCCCGCCCGATGCGTAAAGTCTCGGGCGAGAAGTTGTAAAGCTCCTGCGGCCCCATCCCGTGGATGCGCGGATGCGAAGTGAACACACCGGCCTGCAGCCAGCGGATGAACAGATGCTCGTCCGTTTTCTCGCCGAAGAATCCGCCGATGTCGTGACTCCAGAAGGCGAATCCGCACAACCCAAGCGAAAGCCCGCCCGCAATCTGCGGGATCAGATTCGACCAGAGCGGACTGCTGTCGCCACCCCAATGCACCGGGAAACGCTGGCTGCCCGTCCAAGCGGCTCGCGTCCAGATGAAGGCGAATCCCGTCTCCTCGCGCGCCACGTCTGCGACCGCCTGATGATAGAGCAGCGGGTAGAGGTTCCGCATCCGCACACCCGGCGTGCCGTCGTGATAGACGCCCTCCAGAGGCGCTTGTTCTCCAAAGTCCGTTTTGATCACGCGCACGCCGATCCGGTAGAGCCGCCGCAGATATTCCTGGTAGATCGCGACCGCCTCCGGGTTGGTGAAATCGATCACGCCGACGACACCTGTGAACCCCGGCACGAAACAAATGGCTATGTCATAAATAGTGCCATCGCGATTCCTGACAAAGCCACCCACCGCCGCCAGTTCGGCGAAAAGCGGCGTTCCCTCCGGCAGATAGGGAGTCTGCCAGAGCGAGACCTTGAAACCCAACTCGCCGAGCTTACGCACCCAGCCCGCAGGATCGGGAAACCGGTCGCCGAACTCCAGACTGCAATGCCAGTCGGTTTGAAACCAACCCGTATCCACATTGATGACATCGCACGGAATCTCGTGCGCGCGGAGTTGGCGCGCGACCTCCAGCGTTTCCTCCGCCGACAGATAGGTGCATTTGCTCTGCCACACGCCGAACGACCAGTCCGGCGGCATCGGACTCCTGCCCGTCAGCTCCGTGTAACGCTCCAGCACTTCCCTGATGTCGCCGACGATCACGTAGTAGTCGAGAAAGTCCTCGGCGATGGCGACCTGCACGTTGGCCGCGCTCATGCTGCCGACCCAGCAGGTCATCAAGCTGTGGTGGTTGAAAAACACGCCGTAGCCGTGGGTGCTCACATAGAACGGCA
>JBGTNB010000510.1:0-4567 GCA_041743285.1 Gemmatimonadaceae bacterium | reverse complement strand
TTGTCCTCGACCAGATACACAACCGGCAGTTTCAGATTGCATGCGGTGTTCAGCGACTCCCAGAACTCTCCCTCGCTCGTCGTGCCATCGCCGGTCGAAACGTACGCCACCTCATCGCTTTCGAACCCCTCGGTTATGTCGAGCAGCCGGGCCCGCATCGACGCCTCGGCAGCGCCGGTGGCATGTAGAAACTGCGTTCCGGTGGGCGACGAGCTCGACACGATGTTGAGCTTCTTATGCCCCCAGTGGCTGGGCATCTGCCGGCCGCCTGAATTGGGGTCGACCGCGGCCCCAACGGCCTCGTAGAGCATCTCGGCAGGGGTCATTCCCAGCGCCAGGCAGAGTGCGCGATCGCGGTAGTACGGGAAAAACCAGTCGTACTTGGCCTTGAGCACCATCCCGGCGGCCGTCAGCACCCCCTCGTGTCCGGCACCGGAGATCTGAAAGAATATCTTGTTCTGCCGCTTAAGCTGAATCTCCTTGTCGTCGAGCCGCCGGGACGTATAGATGATCCGAAAGGCATCGAGCAGCTGTTCACGCGAGAGTCCGGATACGACCTTTTTTTCGGCGCGCGTCGAAGTGGCCATGAGTCTGGAATCGGGGTGGTGAGGTTAAGACAAAGATAGTGTGGGCGGCTTTGTGGCGGCGAGGTTTGGCCACGAGATGAGAGATGCGAGTTGCGAGCACGGCACCCGATTGACATCGGGACGCATCACCCGAGAAACTCTGGGCGGGGAGATAGAATTAGGAGCCTCCGGGAGCCGAGACCGTCGTTCCACTGGTGCCTGCCAGTGCCCGCTTGCGAGCATGGTCGGGGACGTTGCGGCTGCATCAATGGTGACACGCTTGGTTCTGCGTGAGCCCGTTTAGGAGATTGCTGAAGGTTCGCCGCACCCCTGCTCCCGGAGGCACTCACAATGTATCGCGAGGCTCGCCTGCCATGAAGCGCCACCGTCGTCGTCCCTCCGGCAAGCCACGAACGTCGCCTGCCGCGCTGGACCACATCAATCCGAATGCCGCTGGGCTCGACTGCGGTGCGGGCGAACACGTCGTCGCCGTACCACCGGATCGTGATCCGATGCCGGTGCAGACCTTCGCGACGTTCACCGGGGACCTTCACCGGCTGGCCGACTGGTTCACCGCCTGCCGGATCACCCACGTGGCGATGGAAGCCACGGGCGTGTACTGGATCCCGGTCTTCGAGATCCTTGAAGTTCGGGGTTTTCAGGTGAGTCTGGTCAATGCGCGCCACGTGAAGAACGTGCCGGGGCGCAAGAGCGACGTGTCGGACGCCGAATGGCTCCGGGATCTCCATATCATGGGGCTCTTGCGGGGGGGCTTCCGGCCACCGGACGAGATCGTGGCGCTCAGGGCCTATCTACGGCACCGCTCGAGCCTTATCGAGGGCGCCTCGGCGCAAGTGCAGCGCATGCAGAAGGCGCTCGTGCAGATGAACGTCCAGCTCCCGCTCATCGTCAGCGACATAACGGGGGTGACGGGCCTGCGAATCCTCCGCGACATCGTCGCCGGCCAGCGTGATCCCGTGGTCTTGGCCCAGCATCGCGATCGCCGGTGCCGGGCCTCGCAAAGCGAGATCGCGGCCGCCCTAACGGGAAACTATCGCCCCGAACACGTTCTCGTGCTGTCACAGCATCTGGCGCTTTATGATGCATATCAGCAGCAGCTCACCGCGTGTGACGTGGCGATCGCGGCGTACCTCGAGACGCTTGCCGCCCCGGCGCCGGAGCCCACGCGGCCGCTGCCCCCGCCCCGCGGGACGCGGAATCCGGCCCACAGCAACGAACCCGCTTTTGATGTGCGCACGCCGTTACACCGCCTAACGGGCGCCGATCTCTCCCAGATCGACGGCATCGGTCCCTATACGGCCCTGCGGCTCATCTCGGAGGTCGGCACGGACATGAGCCGCTGGCCGACGGAGCACCACTTTACCTCGTGGCTCACGCTCGCACCGCGCAACAAGATCTCCGGTGGACGGCTCCTCAGCTCCCGGACGCAGCCCTCGGCCAATCGCGCGGCTGGCATCCTGCGGATGGCTGCCATGACGCTGGGCCGCGGATCCACGGCACTGGGGGCTTTCTATCGCCGGCTGTCCTCCCGGGTCGGCAAGGCCAAGGCAATCACCGCCACGGCTCGCAAGCTTGCCATCCTCGTCTACCGCACCCTCAAGGGAGAGCTGGTCTACAGCGACCCCGGGGCCGACGCCTACGATGCAAAGCACCGCACCCAACTCATCCGACGCCTCCATCACCGCGCCGCAAAGATGGGCTTCGCACTCGTCAACATCGAAACGGGAGAACTGCTAGAATCGGTAGTTTCTTAGGAGGAATTAACCGGAACGGCGCGAGTCGTCGGCCAACTCCTTGCGTGTCAATCATTTCGAGACATCTTTTTTCCGCACGTCGCCCTTCGCACTTCGCCGTTCGCCCTCGCATCTCGCTTCTCTCATCTCTTCTCATGTCCCTCCCCTCACACTGCATCTTCTGCGACATCGTCCAGGGCGGTGCCGAAGTCTCGGTCTGCTACGAGGATGCGGAGTCGCTCGCGTTCATGGACATCCAGCCGGTCAATCACGGACATACGCTTGTCGTGCCCCGGCAGCACTACGAATCGTTCGCCGACCTGCCGGCATCGCTCGGCGCGCACCTCTTCCGCGTGGCGATGGAGCTCGGGCCGGTTGTCCGACGGGTGTCCGGAGCGCCGGGCCTCAACTTGATCGTGTCGAGCGGGGCAGCGGCGGGGCAGGATGTCTACCATTTTCACGTCCACCTCATCCCCCGCCGGGAGGGCGATGGCTTCGACGTACCGCTCCCATTTCCAGGATCAGCCATGCCCGACCGAACGGTCCTCGACGCAACCGCCGCGCGCATAATCTCCGAGTTGCGGGACCCTACTCGTGCCCGGTAAGGGCGAATAAAGTCCGCGCTTTGTATGTGGATTGATTTCGTTCTTGACTAGGCCGTAAACAGATGACAAGGTTATCCGCCCCCCAAGCTGGATAGCGTCGGGCATCACCGTCGTTAGCCGTCCAAACAAGGAGTTTTGTCATGCGTGCACCCCGCCTTATCGCCGCCATGGTTGTGGCGAGTCTGCTCACTGTTTACGCCGAGCCCGCGTCCGCTCAGGGACTTGGCGACCGGCTCAAGCGTAAGGCAAAAGAGCGGCTCGATCAGAAAACAGACAAGGGAATGGACAAGGCGCTCGACAAGGCCGAGAACACGGTCAAGTGCGCGGCGACCGATACGGCGTGTATCGAAAAGGCACAAGCCGAGGGGAAGACGGTCGATACCGGCGACGGTGCAGTGACCACCGCGGCGTCCGGTGGCGATGTAAACAGCATGAAGCCGGGCCAGGGCGCGTGGGCCAACTACGACTTCAAGCCTGGCGAGCGGATTCTGTTTTTTGATGACCTGACGAAAGATGAAGTAGGCGACTTCCCGCGGAGCATGGAATTCAAGTCCGGCGCACTGGAAATCGTCGAATGGCAGGACGGGCGCTGGCTTCGTGCGAACGCGGACTCGGAGTGGTTCATTCCGCTTCCGGAGGTGCGCCCCGATCGGTTCACGATGGAGTTCGACTTCTACATTCCCACCGGCGAAGTGTGGATCTACTTTGGCGAGGATCGCGGGCGCCGGCTGGATTTCAGAGGTTGGGGCGGCACGAGGCTCATGAACAACCACGCAGGAGTTCAAGCTCAGGCCGAAGACCCCGAACGGGAAAGCAGGATCCATCGCGGCCGCATCATGGTGGACGGCAAGTACGCGAAGGTGTACGTGGACGATAGGCGCGTTTTGAACGTTCCTAACGCGGATCTGGAGAAATCGAACAAGATCCATTTCCACGCCGATGGCGACAATGAGCGGCCCTCCTTATTCGGCAATTTCCGCCTCGCTGCGGGCGGTAAGAAGCTGTACGACGCTCTTAGCGAGACCGGCCGCGTTGCCACTCAGGGGATTTACTTCGATACCGGCTCCGACCGGATCCGCCCCGAAAGCTCGCCCACGCTCAAGGAGATCGCGGCGATGCTGAAGGAGCACGGCGATCTGGCCCTGCTCATCGAAGGGCACACCGACAACGTGGGCAGCGCCGCGAGCAATCAGACGCTGTCGGAGAAGCGGGCTGCCGCGGTCAAGGCTACGCTCGTCGCTGACTACGGTGTCGAAGCTGACCGACTGGAAACGGCTGGCCTGGGTTCGACCAAGCCTTCTGGCTCGAACGACACGCCGGAAGGCCGGCAGACGAACCGCCGGGTAGAGTTGGTGAAGAAATAGGGGTCAGGGGCTAGGGGTTAGGTGCTAGGGGTCGAAAACAGAACGGGACGCCTGCGGCGCCCCGTTCTGCATTAGGCCGCATACCGCGGCTCGGATGTGATGACCCTCAAACCCCCTAGCCCCTAGCCCCTAGCCCCTTAGTTTCTATTCCGACCCCGCCCGCACCGCCGCCACCGCCGTGGCCAGTTGCTCGGCCATGGCGCAGAGCTGCGTCGCCGCGCCATCGAGTGCTTCGATCGCCCGGACCTGCTGCACACTTGCCGCGGCGACGGAGTCCG
>JBGTNB010000509.1:0-2540 GCA_041743285.1 Gemmatimonadaceae bacterium | reverse complement strand
GTCCTCTACTTCGAAGCGGTCAACAAGTGGCAGAACCCGCAGCTGCCGATTCGAGATGCCGACCGCGTCATCTCGATTCGCAACTGGGACGTGAACGCATTCACGCCCGAAGGGCGAATGCTGCACGACTTTTCGATCTGGCGCGAGCAGGTCGAAACGGTAGACGACTTGGGCGCGGCAATTCTCTTCGTCCGCAACCTCGCTACCGAGGACGGACGAGTGGAGACAGTGCAGGGAGCCGAAGTGACGGCCAATGCGTTCCGGCTGATGGAGACGGCACCGTTGCTAGGCCGTACGCTGAGGGAGCAGGATGCGCACCCGGGGGAGCCGCCGGTGGTCGTCATCGGTCACACGCTCTGGAAGACTCGCTTCTCAAGCGATCCCCAGGTAGTGGGTCGAGCGGTGAAGCTCGGCACCGCCGATGCGACAATCGTCGGGGTGATGCCGGAAGGCTTCGGCTTCCCGGTTAGCCAGCGAATCTGGGTGCCGCTGCGTGTGGACGGATCAGCGATCGCGCCGCGCACGGGTCCGGCCGTGTCGATCTTCGGCCGCCTCGCACCTAACGCCTCGATGGACGAGGCACGGGCCGAACTGGGCGCGATCGGAGCACGCCTTGCGACCGTCTACCCGGAGACGCACGAGAATCTGAGACCACGAGTCACGACGTACGGCAAGCCACCCATCGAAGCCGGTCAAGGGCTCGTGATCAGGAACATCATGTTGGTCGTGAACGCCATTTTCCTGATGCTGCTGGCCGTCATCTCCACGAACGTAGCCACGCTCGTTTTCGCCCGCACCGCCACCCGTGGCTGGGAGATCACGGTACGAAGCGCAATCGGTGCCAGCCGTGGCCGAATCATTACCCAGCTTTTCATCGAGGCGCTCGTGCTCACCAGCGTCGCCGCGATTGTCGGTCTGCTCCTCGCAAAAGTCTCGCTTCGCTACGGACTGAGCCTGCTCGCCGGCGGCGATGCGATGCCGTTCTGGATCAACGACAGTCTGTCCTGGAAAACGGTGCTGTACACGGCGTTGCTCACGCTGTTCGGCGCCGCGATCATCGGTATTCTGCCTGCGCTGCGAGTCACGAAAAGGAACGTGCAGGATGCGCTTCGCAGCGAGGGCGCGGCGCGCTCCGGGCTCCGGTTCGGCGGTTTCTGGACGACGGTGATCGTCGTGCAGATCGCGATCACCGTGGCATTTCTTCCGCTCGCCGCCGGTGGCGTTTTCGAATCCAACCGGTTCCGGCAGCGAGCGGAAGGTATAGGTGCAGAGAGATACCTCACCGCGAGCGTTGGCATGGACCGCGAAGATCACGGGTCCGATTCGGCCACCTTTGCCGCGCGCGCGCGTCTTAGCTTAGATGAGCTGGAACGACGGCTCGGCGCGGATCCCGGTGTGGAGCAGGTCGCATTTGCCGACCGGCTTCCGGTAATGGACCAGTTCAAGTATCAGATCGAGGTCGACACGACGACCGGCGTTCCCGTGACCGGCCTGCGCAGGAGCACGCTCGTACAGGTATCTGCCGGGTTCTTCGAAGCGTTCGGCACGTCGGTAGTTGCCGGACGTAACTTCGAGCCACTCGATTTCGAAACCGGCCGAGTGCTGATCGTGAACGAATCGTTTGCGCGCTATGTGTTAGGCGAGCGCAACCCGATCGGTCAACGCGTCCGCATCGTAGAAGGTGAGGAGAACAACGCTACCGGCGAGGAGTGGTACGAAGTCGTCGGCATGGTCGAGGACTTTGGGTGGCAGCTGCCCCTGCCCCAGGAGCAATCGGCGATGTATCGCCCGCGCCTGCCGATGCCTGGCGCGAGGGTCAGCCTTGCCGTTCGCGCGCGTGATCCGGATGCGCTCGCCACGCGGTTGCGCACGATTGCCGCCGACGTCGATCCGACGATCCGGCTGACCGATGTTCAGCCGCTCGCTCAGGTGGGGGGCGGTGAGGCAAAGATGAACTGGGCGCTGACCTCGGTTGCCTGGCTGATCTCGTTCATTGTGTTGTTGCTATCGGCGACCGGCATCCATTCGCTGATGTCGTTCACCGTCGCGCGGCGGACGCGCGAGATCGGCATTCGCGCGGCACTCGGTGCGCGCCCGGGCCGGATTGTAACCGGCATCTTCTCACGAGCGCTTCTGCAGATCAGCGCGGGCATTCTGGCCGGCAGTGGTCTGGCTGCGCTGATTGGGCTCGGATCGACGCGCCAGGTAATGCTGCTCCTAGCCGCGGACGGGATAATGCTGGTCGTGGGTCTTACGGCGTGCGCGGTGCCGGTGCTGCGCGCGCTCCGGATCAATCCGACGGACGCGTTGAAGGCGGAAGGCTGATGCAACTCGTATGAGGGTCCGAGCAAGGCCTGCATACGATTCACCAAGCGGCGTAGTCATGAGCGTGCCGCCGACGTAGTGCGGATCAGCACGGAGCAGGTCGAGAATCGGCCATGTGCGCTTGAGCGTCGTCTCGACCGGGAAGCGAATCCCGCCACGAGAGATGGTCACCGTCCCGCGGGCCGCTTTCCGCTCGGTGACGAGATGCAGGAAGA
>JBGTNB010000508.1:0-1711 GCA_041743285.1 Gemmatimonadaceae bacterium | reverse complement strand
TGTCCGCGAGCAGGCTCTGCGCGCGCGGTCCTGGGTCACTGGTCGCTCCATGACACGTGGAGCACACCTCGTTGAAAAGTTGCGCGGTGGGACTGACGCGAGTCCCTTGCGCGGGCCGCGCCGGAGTCGCCGTCTGGGCGGGCGGCGGCGTACTCGGCACTTGCGCTCCGATGGCCGCCATGAACATCACGAACGCTCCAACCGTCAGTTTCATCGTCATCACGCCTTGTGGGGCACGGCTGCAGCCGTGCCGTTCGTCGCCATCCAGGCACCCCTAAAGGGGTGCCCTACGTTCCGATCCCCGATCCCCGATCCCCGATCCCCGATCCCCGATCCCCGATCCCCGATCCCCTAGTACGTCGCTCTCCCGCCACTCATGTCGTACACGGCACCAGTCGCGAACGAGTTTTCCTCCGACACGAGCCACGCCGCGAGCGCGGCGATCTCCTCGACGCGGACGAAGCGCGCGCGCGGAATCTTCGACAGCATGTAGTCGATATGCGTCTGCGTCATCTGTTCGAAGATTCGCGTCTTTGCGGCCGCGGGGGTGATGCAGTTGGCGGCGATGTTCTCCCCCGCCAGCTCCTTCCCAAGCGACTTCGTCAGCGCGATCACGCCGGCCTTCGCGGCGCTGTAGGCGGAGGCGTTCGGATTGCCCTCTTTGCCCGCAATCGACGCGATGTTGACGATGCGGCCGTACTTCTGCCGGCGCATGTGCGGAACGACGGCGCGGCAGCAAAGGAAGATGCCGGTGAGATCGATCTCGAGCACGCGGCGCCATTCTTCCGGCGGATATTCCCACGTCGGCACGTTGGCGCCAGCGATGCCGGCGTTGGCGACGAGGATGTCGATGCCGCCAAAGCGCTCCGCGGTGGCGGCAGTCGCGGCGTCTACTTGCGCGACATCCGTGACGTCAACGGTCGCGGTATGAACCTCGCCAAGCGACGCGAGCTCGCGCGCGGCCGTATCGAGCGCCGCGGGGTCGCAATCCCACACCGACACCTGGGCGCCTGACTGCAACAGCCTCTCCGCAATGGCGCGCCCGATTCCCTGGGCTCCACCAGTCACCACCGCCCTTCGGGCGGTCAGATTGAAGTCAATTCCCAATTTCCAGACTCCCGGTCAAATCCCAACTTCCAACTTCCAACTCCCACTCTCCCCGATCCCCGATCCCCGATCCCCGATCCCTCTAGTGCGATTCGCGATCGATCGCGTGGCCGCGGCAGCCAACCAGAAAATCGAAGTCCGCGCCCGTGTCGGCCTGGCCCACGTGATTGACGTAGAGCTGCCGGTAGCCACCACCGACCGCGTTCGCGGGGGCGATCCACTCCCGGAGGCGGCGTGCCAGCTCCTCTTCCGAGACCTCGACGTCCAGGCGCCGCCCCTCCACGTCGAGCGCAATCATGTCGCCGTCGCGCACCAGCGCGAGCGGCCCGCCGACCGCCGCTTCCGGCGTGACGTGAAGGACGACCGTCCCATACGCCGTGCCGCTCATCCGCGCATCCGAGATCCGAACCATGTCCGTCACGCCCTGCTGCAGGACCTTTGGCGGCAGGCCCATGTTGCCGACCTCCGCCATGCCCGGATAGCCCTTGGGGCCGGAGTTCTTCAGCACGAGCACGCAATCGGCATCGACATCGAGCGCGGGATCCATGATGCGCGCCTTGTAGTGCTCGATGTCCTCGAAGACGACCGCGCGGCCGCGGTGGCG
>JBGTNB010000507.1:0-2016 GCA_041743285.1 Gemmatimonadaceae bacterium | reverse complement strand
CCTCCGATTGATCGCGAGTGGGAAGAAATGCCGAAGCATGTGCGGACCGCCGTCAACCTGACTCTCGCCGAGGCCCGCCGCATCTGGTTGCATGCGCAACGGCTCCATGTGGCGGTGCCGTTCGGAACCGGAGCGGCGGCGGTCCGTGCCGCGGTCGCGCACTTGGGATATGTGCAGATCGACACGATCCACGTGATCGAGCGCTCCCACCACCATATCCTGTGGACGCGGATTCCCGACTACCGCCGGGCCGACCTCCACCAATGCCTGAGCGTTGAGAAAGCCGTCTTCGAGTATTGGACCCATGCTCTCGCCTATGTGCCGACTCGAGACTACCGCTTTTTCATGCCGGCCATGCGACGCCATGGGGAGGCGCCGCGGAGTTGGTTCGGCAACGTTTCCCCTCCGGACCTGCGACGGGTCATCGCGAGGGTCCGGAACGATGGGCCGCTCTCGATCCGGGATATAGATGACGACGTTCTCGTCGAGAAAGACCATGCCTGGGCAAGCCGAAAGCCGTCGAAGAGAGCACTGCAGCTCGCCTTCTTCAGCGGTGCGCTCACCGTCAGTGCGCGCACCGGCATGTTAAAGTCCTACGACCTGACCGACCGGCATTTCAAATGGGCGGTCCGGCCGCGGGCTGCGTCGGAGAAACAGGTGCTCGAATACCTCCTCGACCGGGCCTTGCGTGCGCAGGGCGTCGTGAGCCTCGACTCGATCTGCCATCTCGATGCGGGCCGCAAGCCAGCGATCGCGGCGCTGATCGAGACGAGAGTGCGGCGGGGGAGCTTGGTGCCGGTGGTGGTCGAGGGCGCCGGCAAGATGGTGCACTGGATGATGCCGGAATTGGCGGATGCCGCACCGGGCCCAGATGTTGAACGCGCTCATCTCCTGTCGCCGTTCGACCCGCTCGTGATCCAGCGCCGACGCCTGAAGCTCTTCTTTAGCTACGAGCACCGATTCGAGGCTTATCTCCCGAAGGAGAAGCGCCTGCTTGGTTACTTCGCCCTGCCGGTGCTCGTCGGCGACAGGATCGTCGCCGCGATCGACTTCAAGGCAGATCGTGTCCGGCAGGAGCTGAAGATCCAGCAATGGACGTGGCTCGATCCCGGGCCCAATCTGGCGCACCAGCAAAGGATCGAGGAGGAGCTTCACCGCTTTGAGCGCTTTCAGTTCGGGGGCTGACGGGAAGCGATTCTGTGGGCTTGGCCCGATTGACCGGAGCTTTTTGACCTGAGGTCGCGCGCGTTCGCTGCTGCACCGCTGCTTCCCCTCCCATCCGAAAGCCCTCCAGCAAACCCTCCAGCCGCGTCTCTTCCCTCTGTCGCGCATCCGAGATCGCCGCGACGTCACGGCGCGAGCCCTTCAGCCGCAAGATTATGCTGCCAGGCCCGTTTGACCTTCTGGGGCCCGACCGGACCCTTACTCGATCCCACAGACTTTCTCGTTTAGCATCTTCCCGCGACAGCCCATCCGGTCTGTGCCTACCAGCCGCCAAAGCGCGGCCAGTCGTCCGTGACGACTCCGCCGCGAACCACATGGTAGCGGTCGTATTGGGCAGCCGTTGCGCAGGCGTGGTTCGGGAGCACCCTGAGCCGGGTCCCGACCGGCAGATCCGGCACACGCGCCCCGCTGCCTGGCCGGGGCGCGACGATGCCGTGCTCCTGGTTGGCGCCGACGACCAAGAGATCAGACATCGCTGTTCCATCCGACGCGCAGACCATGCCGTAGCCCTGGTCGACCGATTGAGTCGCGGTGCCGCGGTCGCGCGACATCGCCATCCAGCCGGCGGCGCGGCGCGCCCTCCGAGATCGAGCGCGCCCAGATCCTCTTCGAAACGTTAAGGTGCCGAGGCTTCGGCTTGCGGAGGGTTCAGATGCGCAGCACTCTCAGAGTATAATTCCGCCAGATGTAGGTGCAAGAATCGATGAATGTGGTGGATGAGTTCTTCGCTTCCCCGCGATGGGAGGAAGCGATTCGACAGTTTCTGCCGAGACGAAAAGAGCTAAAGCGGCA
>JBGTNB010000506.1:0-3567 GCA_041743285.1 Gemmatimonadaceae bacterium | reverse complement strand
GCAGCTGCTGGTGGAGAGCGCGTTGATCGCGACGGCGGCGGCGCTGGTTGGCATCGCGCTGGCATTTGCCGGCGTTCGCGGGCTGCTGGCGGTGGCGCCGGCGGCAATTCCGAGGGTGAACGAAATCGCAGTTGATGGCACCGTACTCGCAGTGACGTTAGGTATATCGGCCGTCGTCGCGGTGGTGTTCGGCCTGCTACCGGTTGCCGGCGGGCAACGCGTCGCTCCGGCCGATGCGTTGAAGAGCTCTCCGGGCCGTACCGGGTCTGGCTCACGCGAGCACCGGCGGCTGCGTGCAACCCTGGTGATAACCGAGATCGCACTGGCAGTGGTGCTGGTGGTGGGTGCGGGCCTGATCGTGCGCAGCTTCTGGGCGCTTCGCTCAGTAGAGCCGGGTTTTGCACCGGAAAACATGCTGTCGCTGCGCTATCAGCTTCCCCCCTCGCGGTACCCACAGAGCTTCACCGATTACCCCGCCGGGTGGGCGCGGGTTTTCAGCTTCCAGCGGGAGCTGCTCGAGCGGGTTGAGGCCATTCCGGGTGTCAGCCGGGCGGCGCTTGCCTTCAACGATCCGCTTTCCGCGGGTTTTACCAACAGTTTCGTGATTGAAGGCCGAGACCCATCGGCGGCAGCGGGGCAGCCGGAGGTACCGACACGTCCGGCGAGCGCTAACTACTTTGCGACTGCCGGAATACCGCTGCTGCAGGGCCGGTCGTTCACTCAATCGGACGATGCCGGCGCCCCGCGGGTGGTGATCATCAATGCGGCAATGGCGCGACAATTCTTTGCCAACGAGAACCCGTTAGGCCGGCGATTGATGTTCTGGGGGTTGTCGCGCGAGATCGTCGGGGTGGTGGGCAACGAGCGCTTCGCCGGCCTGGCGAACGAGCCGGCGCCGGCAATGTACCCGCCTCTCGCCCAGGCACCGGCAACCACCGGCACCCTCATCGTTCGTACCGCCGGCGATCCGCGCGCGGTACTCGGCGGTGTTCGTGCGGCGATCCGGAGCATTGACCCGGATCTCGCGCCGTTCGGCATAACGACAATGGGCGAGGCGCTCGACGCGTCCGTCGCGCGGGAGCGGTTTCTCGCCTTTTTGCTGGCTGCGTTCGCGGCGCTCGCGCTGGTGCTGGCTCTTGTCGGCGTCTATGGAGTCGTGTCGTATTCCGTCGCGCAGCGCGGACGCGAGATAGGCATCCGCCTGGCGCTCGGCGCCAGCAGCCGGCGCGTACTCCGCTCCATCGTTGGCGAAGGGCTGCGCTTGGCTATTGCCGGATGCGCGATAGGCATTGTCGGGGCGCTCGGAGCCGCGCGCCTGGTCCGGTCGCAGTTGTTCGGCGTGAGCGCTACCGATCCTCTCACCATCGCGGCGGCCGTAGCGACGATGGCTGTGGTAGCCGTTGCCGCAAGCCTGGTACCCGCCTTGCGCGCCAGTACACTGCCGCCGGCAGAGGTGCTGCGGGATTCATAGGAGGCGCCCCGGGTTCCGATGTCGAGATGAGAGAAGCGAGTTGCGAGGACAGACCCCTCTCGCAACTCGCATCTCTCATCTCAATTATCTCCCCCGCACCGTAAATGGTACCACGAGTTCCGTCTCGTCCCATTGCAACCGCAATGCGCCGCCCTGAGGCTCCGGTGTCACCGCGATGTTGAATATTTCCACTGGCTCTTCGATCGGCCTATTTACCAGACGCACGCGTCCCAGATCGTGCGCAGGATCATACGCCGTTCCCGTTATGTCCGTCTTCTTGCTCACGATGAGCACGCCGCCCTCCCGATCGGGAATCGAAAAGAGGGTGTATTGCCCCGCAGGCACGGCGAGTGTGTCCGAACCTCTACCAAGGACCAGATCGCGGTCGGTCGTGAAATGCGTGGCTCTGTTCGCTCCGGTTCTCCAGACTTTTCCAAAAGGCACGAGAGTTCCCCAAATCTGCCGTCCGCGCTTGGCCGGCGTCCCGAAGTCCACGGTCAATGTGGCGCCCGAGACAATCTCCCGCGTCTCGCCGCGGCCGGAGAGCGCTCCCAGGCTCTTGCCTGCCGCATCGAGCGCGGCCCACCGCTCCACGTAGCCGGTCAGCGGCATCCATGGCTCGCGGGTGACGATCAGCTTGCGCGTCGTGGCCCCGGCGTCCAGACCCAGCAGCCGCCCGTTCTTGTCGACACTCACACGCATCGTTCCGCGCGAAGGATGCGTTATGGTCATCGAGTCCTTGCCAATTCTCTCCAGCGCAAATTCCGAGACTCTCGCCCCGGATAGCAGGGGCTGGTCAATCGATCGAGCGTCTGACGCCGCCAGGCGAACCAGCGCGATCTCGTAAGGCCAGTGAATCATGTCGATGAAGGGCAGCGTACCGCTCGGCGCGGCCACCGCGCGACGCTGCAGGTTTTCCCCCGATCCCGACGTAACGCGCAGAGTGTCGCCATCGCGCTCGATGCTCGATCGTCTCACAGCCTCGGCGCTGCCGCTGCTGGGATCATACGTCGTCGATTCCAGTCGCCGCATCTCCCCATTTGGCCCGAGCTCCATAACGTATGTCGTTCGGGTGGTCGTTGGTATGCGCAGCAGCACTTCAGCCTCGACGCGATCCCGGGTGCGGACGAACCGTTCGATGGCCAGCGTGTCGATCCCCAGACGTGTCACATAGCCGGCGCTATCTGCTGCGGCGGACTGGGCCAGGATCGCCGCGGGCGCCGCGCAAAGCAGCGCGGCTGCGGCGAGTATCTGAAGTACGGAAAAACGGATGTGAGTCGAACCAGACAGCATTGCCGGTCTCCTGGAAGAAGTCTCCGATTTCCCAATTATAGTGGAGGTGCGCCGGTCTCGCCCCCGCCGCCGGCGTGGGAGATTGTCGATATTCGGTAGTGTCGTTCGTTGATGTGGTGGCAGGTGCCACGAGGGTGCCCGCCGCGCCCGCTACCAGCGAGGATCAATGCGACAATTCATGCTCATTCTGCAGGAGAATCCACAGGATTTTGCCCAGGTGACCCCGGACGAGATGCAGCGAATCATCGAGCGATACTCGGCGTGGAGCGCCGGAATGGCCGAACGCGGCCGCATGGTCGATGGTATCAAATTGCACGAGGAGGGAGGACGCGTGCTCTCGCGCAGCGGAGGCAGGAACAGCGTGAGGGATGGCGCCTACGCGGAAGCGAAGGAGGTGATCGGCGGAATCTTCGTGATTCGAGCGGACGATTACGACGATGCGACGGCACTCGCTCAAGAGTGTCCTCACCTGGAGTATGGCACCATTCTCCTGCGAGAGGTTCATGATCTCGGCAATGACGACTCCGCCTAACGAAGTCGCCACCGTTCCCTCGCTGGTCGATCATCTGTTTCGCCGTCAGGCAGGGCAGATCGTTTCTACTCTCACTAGAATTCTCGGCGCCGAGCACCTCGATCTTGCCGAGGATGTGGTACAGGAAGCGTTGCTGAGCGCGCTGCGCCGCTGGCCGTTCGAGGGCATTCCCGAGCGGCCGGCGGCGTGGTTGCAGCGCGTAGCACGTAACGGCGCGCTGGACCGCTTGCGCCGAGATGCCAGATTGCGGGCGCTGGCGCCGCACGCGGCC
>JBGTNB010000505.1:0-3107 GCA_041743285.1 Gemmatimonadaceae bacterium | reverse complement strand
CCGGCATCCCAGAGCGAGCGCGCCCGCTCGACCGACAACATGCCGCCGTGCGTGACGATCGTCAGGTATTTGGTGCGGATCGCCCGGTCCACCGACGAAACGAGATCCTCGAGGTCGCGCCTGAGCAGCGGCTCGCCGCCGACGAAGATGATCATCATCGGATTGAAGAACCGCGCGGCGTCGGCAAAGCTCTCGAGCTCCGATGCCTTGGCGCTGGCCGGCGTCTTCCAGTAGTCGCAGAACGAACACCCGGCATTGCACCGCATGGTGACCTCGAAGTGCACCAGCACCGGCCGCCGCCTGAGGTGCAGCCAGGCATACTTGGCCGCGAACAGCGGAACGTGATAGAGGCGGTAGCGGGAGGACAGCATTCGGGGGTCGGGGGGTGAGGGGCGCGGGAATCGGGAATCGGGAATCGGGAATCGGGAATCGGAACAAGGGCCAGGGGTCAGGGGAAAGGTAGCCTGCCTCGTGCTTAAGTAAGCGCCCGCGTCGCAGACGCGGGCACACCTTCCCTAATTCCTAATTCCTATTTCCTATTTCCTCTTCTGCATCGGAATCCGAATCCCAGCGCGGCTGGCAGTTTCGACAGCCTCCTCATATCCAGCATCTACATGTCTCGCCACCCCGATCCCCGGATCGTTCGTCAGGACCCGCTCCAGGCGCACCCGCATTTCCGGCGTGCCGTCGGCCACGATCACCTGGCCGGCGTGCAGCGAGTTGCCGATTCCCACTCCGCCGCCATGATGAAAAGAGACCCACGACGCCCCGCTGGCCACGTTCAGCAGCGCGTTGAGAATTGGCCAGTCGGCGATCGCGTCGGAGCCGTCCTTCATCGCCTCGGTCTCCCGAAACGGCGACGCCACGCTCCCGGTATCGAGATGATCACGGCCGATCACGATAGGCGCCGACAGTTCGCCGCTGGCAACCAGGTCGTTCAGCGCGACGCCGAACCGCGCGCGCTCGCCCTGGCCTAACCAGCAGATGCGCGCCGGCAGCCCCTGGAAGTGCACTCGCTGCCGAGCCAGCGTGATCCAACGCTTCAGGTGCTCATCGTCGGGGAAAAGCTCCAGCACCAGATCGTCCGTCCGGTAGATGTCGGCCGGATCGCCGGACAGCGCCACCCAGCGGAACGGGCCCTTCCCCTGGCAGAACAGCGGCCGAACGTATTCCGGCACGAAGCCCGGGAAGTCGAACGCATTCTCCACTCCCGCGTCGAGCGCCACCGTGCGGATGTTGTTGCCATAGTCGAACGTGACAGCGCCTCGGCGCTGCATCTCGAGCATTGCGCGCACGTGTTCGACTATCGACGCCGTGGAGCGCCGCACGTACTCGTCAGGGTTACTGGTGCGCAGCGCACCTGCTTCGGCGAGCGACATGCCGGCCGGTACGTAGCCGTGCAGCGTATCGTGCGCGCTGGTCTGATCGGTGAGCACATCGGGGGTGACGCCGCGGCGCACCAGCTCGCGTAGCACCTCGGCAGCGTTCCCAACGAGCCCTACCGAAAGCGCCCGCTTCTCCGCGCGGGCATCGCCGACCCATCCTAACGCTTCATCCAGCCGGTCGGTCAGTAGGTCGCAGTACCCCGTCTCGAGCCGCTTCTCTATGCGCGAGCGGTCCACATCGACGCCGAGCAGCACTGCGCCCGCCATCGTCGCCGCCAGCGGCTGGGCCCCACCCATGCCGCCGAGTCCCGCGGTGAGAATGAATCTGCCGGCCAGGGAGCCACCGAAGTGCGCCCGGGCCACCGCGCCGAACGTCTCGTAGGTGCCCTGCAGAATTCCCTGGCTCCCGATGTAGATCCATGAGCCAGCCGTCATCTGCCCGTACATCGTCAGGCCGGCACGTTCCAGTTCGCGGAATTTGTCCCACGTCGCCCAGCGCCCTACCAGATTGCTGTTGGCGATGAGTACGCGCGGAGCGGCGGTGTGCGTGCGAAAGACCGCCACTGGCTTGCCACTCTGAACTAGCAGCGTTTCGTCATCAGCGAGCGAGCGCAGCGACTCGATGATTGCGTCGTAGCAAGCCCAGTTTCGCGATGCCTTTCCCGTTCCACCGTACACCACGAGATCGTCGGGTCGCTCGGCGACCTCAGGATCGAGGTTGTTCATCAGCATCCGCAGCGCCGCTTCCTGCTGCCACCCCTTGCACTGCAGCGTGTTGCCACGTGGCGCGCGAATCGGCCCGCGCGATGCTGGCTCGCTATTGACAGGGCGCGCTTCTCGAGCCGTAGTCATTGACCGCCCTTCCGATTCCCGATTCCCCATTCCCGACCCTGAGCACGACCGGATCAAACACGCCATCCGCCACCGCCGCTGCGAGCATGGCCATGTCTCCGTGCATTACGCGATCGCGCTCGAGCGTCGGGACCAACTTCCGCACAGCCTTGTGCGCCGCGGCGGCGCCGATACCGGCGGTGAGTGGGGCACGGTAGTCGAGCGCCTGCGCACCGCACATCAGCTCGATCCCAATGATGTGCTGAACGTTACGAACGATGCGGCGCACCTTCCACGCCGCGCCCATCGCCATCGGCACCACGTCCTCCTTGTTTCCGTCCGTCGGAATCGTGTCCACGCTGGCTGGATGCGATAGCGTCTTGCACTCACTTGCCAGCGACGCGGCCGTCACCTGCGCCATCATGAATCCCGAATTCAAACCTGCGTCGGTGGCAAGAAAGGGGGGCAACCCCTGATTGAAGTCCGGGTGCACCAGCCTGTCGATTCGGCGCTCGGCTATGGTCGCCAGGTTCGTCAGCGCGATGGCCATCACGTCGAGCGCCAGCGCCACCGCCTGACCATGGAAGTTTCCGCCGCTCAGCATATCGCCCGATTCGAAGACGAGCGGATTATCGGTCGCCGCGTTGAGCTCGCGCCTGACGATCGATTCGGCGAAACGAAGCGCATCGAGGGCCGGACCGTGCACCTGAGGCATGCAGCGAAGGCTGTACGCATCCTGGACTCGCGGATCGTTGTCGAGGTGCGAATCGCGGATCTGACTGTCGGCCAGCAGCGCCCGCAGCAGCGCGGCCGATTCCGCCTGCCCCACCTGGCCGCGCACCTCCTGGATGCGCGCGTCAAAGGCGACTGGCGTGCCGAGCAGACCCTCGA
>JBGTNB010000504.1:0-5671 GCA_041743285.1 Gemmatimonadaceae bacterium | reverse complement strand
CGTCGCGAGCTGGATCCCGTCGCGGCGCGCGGCGCGCGTAGACCCCATGGTCACGCTGCGCACGGACTGATCACCCCATCTCTTCCCAGCGACGGCGGCGCCTGCTTCGGACGGCGCTGGCTCGCTCCGCTCGCCTGCGGCATTATGAGTGGTGCGCCGCAGCTTAACTCCGGCGCGGTAGGCGGACGCTGGCCGTTGTATGTACAGACTCTTCATGGTTCTGCTTTGCCGTGCTAGTTGCCGCAGCGCGAGCCCTTTCGCTGCGGGCGAGTTACTTCTACCTGCCGTGGTGGCATCACTCGAGCAACAACGGCAAAGCCGGATTATCTCATCCCCGCTGACTCGCTCACTGCCCACTCGATTCGACCATTTGCACGCGAGCGGGGCATCGCCATGAGCGCGCCGGAAGCTGCGATGCACTGTCCATGGTCCGGCCGCACGCCCACCAGGTTTACCATGTGCAGATCTCCATTGACTCGACCGCTGGCGACGTCGCCACCGCCGCCTACCGGGTATCGTGCTCCTCACCGGCCTTGCGCGGTCCCTTCGCCACCGGCGGCCGCGCGGAGTTGCGGCGCACTGGCAAAGCGTGGGTGCTAGTGAAGTGGCTTGACCGATGGATCACCTAACCCGCCGCCTAACGAGGAGTTGAAGCTGACGGCGCATTGGGTAGCGGCTGGCTCGCTACGCTCGCCGGCCGCATCTTGTTGTGAGCGCCGCAGCTTAACTCCGGCGCGTAGGGCGGACAAACATAGTCAGGTGCGGCGATTCGCCGCAGTCGCGGATTCTGGCGCACGCGCCTCTTTCATCAGCTTCACGAGGAGCATGTGATCGAGCATGCCGATCGGCACGAAGGAGGCGCCAATGGTGAGGAAGATGACCGCCAGCGTCAGGTGCGGGTTCATGACGCCGCCGCCTGACGCGGTGAAGGTAAACGCCATCGCGACCGCGAGCGGTGGGGCCAGGTAGTACGCGCGCCACGGCCAGTCCCGAATTGCCACCCACACCGACATGACGACGACAGTTGCCGCCGTCGGAGCGCCCGCTGGAATCGACGGAATCGACGCATTCAGCAACGAAGCACCCACGAAGAATGCGGGCAGGAATAACCAGGTGAACCGACCCGGCTTCCACAACTGGCGGCCGAACGTCGCGGCGTAGTAGCGGTTCAACCACCACATGCTGGGGCCCATCAGGACGAAGGACGCGGCCAGGGCGATCATGGCACCGTTGTTCGTCGGCACCGGCGCGGCAATGAGGTAGCCGCCGACGGCGATGATGATGGCGATACCGGCGAGCGCTACCCGAAGGCCCTGTAGCTCGTGAAATCGGCTGCTCAACAGCCGGATGCGCTCGAGTCGCTGCTGATCCATTGGCTAGGTCGCGCGCAGCGGCTTCAACTGGCGGAGGCCTTTTCGGACCTGGTCGAAGCGCTTCCAGTACGCCGCGAGCACGTCGCGTCCCTCTCCGGTAAGAGAGATGTACGTAACCGGCTGCTTCCCCTCGAAGGTTTTCTCGATCCCGACCAGATCGGCTTGCTCGAGCCTCGCGAGGTGACTCGACAGGTTGCCCTTGGTCAGACCCGTGAGGTTGCGGAGGAAGACGAAGTCCGCCTTCTCACACGCCGCCAGTGCGGTAAGAATAGCCAGCCGTGCCGGCTCGTGAACGAAACGGTCGAACGACGCAAGGTGCTCGAAGGGAGTTGGCATACTCTCGCAGACCGGTTTGTACTACAAACCTAGCACAGACAGGGAGCCGATGCAAGTGCGGCGCGCGTGCCGCTGAAGATGTACTGGCCTGCGCGCGGGCCCAACCTTTTTTTTTCGACGTTGAATTCCGGCTGGTCGCACGCCGCCCAACGTTGCTTACTTCAGACGGCGGGCCGCGGACTAGCGGCGGCTGCGCCGCGCTTTCATTTGATCCGCCCGCAGCAGAAGCTGGGCGTTATTCGCCAACACACATCGTCGGATGGGCCGCGGGAGGAAAAGGTATGGCTAGGCTCGTGTTCGGAATGAACCAGTCTCTGTACGGCTACGTCGATCATATGGCGTTTGCGCCGAGCCCCACGCTCTTCCGCCATTTCATCGAGGAGGCTCAGGGACAGGCGGGCAGTGTTTACGGTCGCAAGATGTATGAGGTCATGCGTTACTGGGACGACGATCATCCTGAATGGGATGCAGAGGAACGCGCCTTCGCCTCGGCATGGCGCAGCCAGCCAAAATGGGTCGTCTCGCGCTCGTTGAAGTCCGTCGGGCCCAACGCCACGCTTGTTCAGGATGATCTCAAGGGCGCGATCCGCCATCTGACGGCCGAGCGCGACGGGGAGATCGAAGTTGCTGGCCCGGACTTGGCGCGAAGCCTCACCGAACTTGGCCTGATCGATGAGTATCGGATCTACCTGCACCCCGTCGTGCTCGGCCACGGCAAGCCGTACTTCGCCGGACCCCGGCCGCCGCTCCGCCTTGTGACTCATGATCGCATTGGCGAGGATGTGATCAGGTTGACCTACGTTCCCGCTTAATCTCGCGACCCGCGTAATGCAAATCGCCGCCTAGGTCTGGTCTTAGGTCGGGCCCAAAGCACGGGAACGGCCTGCTTGGCGGCGAACCCCGAGACTGGCGCGTGCATAAAGGGCAGCTTTTCGCCGACCTCTTCGAAACCTGTTGGCCGGCCGTTGACGGCGCCTGGCGTCTAACGAATGGTGAGCTAGGCAGGTCCAGGATGACGGGCCCATCATCGATGGGCGTGCTCACGAGACATTCGCGTATGTTGATCCAGTGGCACGATACAGCCGCTAAGAGTAGGCATTACGAATGACCGACGATCTCGAGGAGACCTCAGACGATCCGCAAGCGCCTGCCATTTCGCAGGAGATGGATCGCATCATGGGTCCGGACCGACCCGGAGAGCCGCCGTTTAAATTCTTCTGGCTCTTGCCACTGACCAGCGGAACCGAGTTCCTTGCGCTGCTCCAGAGTATTCCGAGCAGTGTCGGAGCTGCCGGAATGGAGTGTGCCATTCGCAATCGCTTTCCGGATCTGCCCGAGCATTCTCGATAGCCCGATGGCGGCGCAAGCCACCCTCGCGGACGCCGTGGCCTTGCGACGATGAAGTCTGTAACTGATACTAGACCAACTATGGTGGCGCCTCGGCGTCTAACGATTGACTGGAGCAGAGGGCGACTGACGGCCGTACTTCCCGTCCAGGTCCTGCCCTGGTAGCCCCGCAGCTCAGTTCAGGCGTTAGGCGGTTGTGAGGCAACGCCCGGAAGAGGTTTTTCATCAACTGTCAGAGAGGAGGCCTGCTATGAAAGCCGACTCGATCCGTGGCCTGAGGACTGTCAAGTACACTGCCATCGCCGTTGGCGTGTTGATGGTGGCTGGCATCCTGGCGGTGATGGTGCTCACCCGAGGAAAGACGGGGGACGACGGAGACATCGCGGGCGTCGTCGCCCCCGCCCTGTTGCTGACGTTCCTGTCTGGCGTCGTCGCTGCCGTTGCGGCTGTCCGTGAGAAGCGGGCGCAGGGGACCGCGCAGCAGTAGTATTCGTGGCGCGCTCGTTCGTTCGGAGACGAGTGCCTGGCGTTCTTCACAAGGCCGTTTTGCCACAGTCGATTGACCGACCGCCTAACCTTTCGCTGAACCTGACGGGGCGGCGCCGCCCTACCGCGGCCACAGCCGCACCCTGGCCGCCCCGCGGCGCAGTTCAAGCGTTAGGCGGCGTTGGAGCTCGACTCATGAAGCGGTGGCTGTTCAACCTCGCGGCTGCGCTGTCGCTGCTGCTGTCGATCGCGGCCGCTGCGGCATGGGCGATGAGCTACGCACGGGCGCCCAGCTGTCGTCTGATCGGGATCGCACACTCAGCGGACTTGACGCGGGTGAACCGCGGACGGCGCACGGTGCTCTTGACGACCGCGGCAAACTGGTCGAAAGCCCCACACCACGGGTTTTGGGACGCGTGGTGGGCGCTGAGCCAGTCCGGGCGACTGACCCTGCTCGCGCAAGTCGTCGACTACGACGGCACATTGCGCCGGGTATACGCGTCGCCGCCGTCGCTGATCATCGACCTGCCGGGCCAGGCGCGCCCGCATCCCGTAGTATTCGGTCGCATGCCCGACTCTGGGCCCTGGGCGAGTCGACTGGGGTTCGCATTGCACTCCGACGCGCAGTTGGTCGACGACGGGGACGGGGTCGGCCGGCCCGTGAGGGCGCGCGGGTCGATGGTGACGTTGCCCTACTGGTTCATCGTCCTACTTGGTTTGCCGATGCCGCTGCTGTGGCTGCGAGTCACCCGGCGCCGCCGCGACACTCACGTGCCGCGGCCAGAGCTGCGCCCTGGCCGCCCCGCTGCCCACTTCAGGCGTTAGGCGGCTACACGCATCGCTGCACACTCAAAGGTACTGAGCTTGAGAAACACCATACCGCTCATGTGTCTCTCGATCGCCTCCGCGTGCGAAAAGTCGTCGGATGCCGGCTACCGCAACAAACAGCGGTCCAGCGAGTCCGAACTACGGGTGTCCGCCATGGCGCCCGACACCGCGCCGGAGTTCGCATTCGCCATAGATCCGGTCGTCGCAGCGTACGGTATTCCTCCCTTGCGCGGCGAGCGCGGTTCTCTCGCGCACGAAGTACGCGTATGGACGGGCTTTGGCATGGTGTCGCCGCATGCGCTGCTCCGCCTCCGAAAAGAGCCTTATAGCGAACTTGTCGTTGGTGAGCTCGTACTCTGGTGGGACGGTCCGGTGCCGCAGGGGACTTTTTTGGGAACGAAAGCGCAAGAAGCATATTCGCGTCGGCAAGACGCTCACTGGACTGCAGAGATGCGAGATCATGTGCGCACCCGCTTCGGCTGCAAGACGATAGCGGCTGCGCCTCACGTGGAGGCGTGTCGCAAGGGCTTCGAACGAGAGCCCGACTGGGCCGCGGCGCTTGCGCGTCTCGAATCCTTGGGAGTCAGCACCTTGCCAACCCAGTCGGCGCTCGGGGAATTCGACGCGATTCTCGACGGTCGCAGTGTCGTCGTTGAGGTTCGCGATGGTTCGGTATATCGAACGTTTAGCTACCACAATCCGGATTTAGTGCCTGGTCCGGAGGCGCGACGCGTTGTCGCCATAGACGATCTCGTCGATTCCCTCCTGTCATTGCCAGCCTCCACCCGTTGAGCTTCTACTCGCCACCGCCTAACGGGCGCTGTGGCAGACGAGCGTCTCCAGGACGGACTGAGTTGCGCATGGCATCAGGCATCTGCATTCGATCATCGCGAGCGTGGAAGGCCGGAGCGCTCGCAGCTGAGCTTTGGCGCTAGGCGGCGACACTCTGCCGATGCTACTGGGATGACGCGCGATCCGTACTTTCGAGGCGCACGCGTGACTACTTGGATGTGGAATCCCGCGCCCTCTGCGCGCGGTGCCTGGCCGAGAACTCATTCATCAACAGGAAAGCTTCCCGGCCGCTCAGGTCCTGAAACAGCGTGTCAGGAGCGGCGCCGTCTCGTCTCACGATGAGGAGTCCGCCCGCCGAACTGCCGCGTGGGATGGGTTGGAGGTTGATGTTGCTCTCCTGATGCGTGCGCCGGATGGTGCCCCTGCGTGAGCGACGAATGATCGCCGAGTCGGTCAGCAGCAACGCATCCGCAAACGTGCGATCGGCCTGGATGAAGACGAACTCGACT
>JBGTNB010000503.1:0-6478 GCA_041743285.1 Gemmatimonadaceae bacterium | reverse complement strand
CGGCGGGTTTCGCTTTGCCGACGCCGCCAGTCTCGACAATGCGCCGTTCCTGGGGCTAGATGCCTTCTACGGCATTACCGATTACTTCTCGCTCGGAACGGAAATGAACGTGAGCAGGGCCGACACCAAAGCCGAGGATTTTATTACGGCACTTACCTTTGGAGTCCCCAGCGAAGGCGATACCACGCTGTTTCTGTACACCGGACAGACTGTGAACCTGCTACAGGGGAGCTTGCTGGGCGTGTTACGCGCGCCCACCGGCCGGTTCGTGCCGTTCGCCCTCGCCGGCGCCGGCTACTATGGAATGTTCCTAGATCCACAGATCAATCGCGGCCAGCGGCGATTCAACGGATTTGCCGGGACGTTAGGCGGAGGCATTCTCATTCAGCTTTCGCAGAATGCCGGCATTCAACTCGATGTGCGTGACATCATCTTCACCAAATACGATCGTGCGGCGCTCGATCCGGCCGACAATCGCAGCCCGAACATCATCTTCCCTGAGGATTTTCCGCTGCCTCCTGAGAGCAAATCCACCGTGCATAACATCGCGCTGAGCCTCGGTTTCCGATACACTCCGAGGGGCGGCTCCGACCTGACGCCGGCGACAGATCCGAACGAGATCAGGGGGAACGAGCGATGAACCGGATCCGTCGATTCATTTTTCCCGCGGTAGCCGGGGTGCTCGCGGTTTCCGCGTGCGAGCCCGATCAGGCGATCACCACCGAGCCGGTGGGGGATCCTGCCTACGGGATTCTTCTGCAACTCGCTCCAACGAATCTCCCGCGGGGCACGGCGAGATTCCCGAATCCGTCGGCGACCGACGTACCGCCGACCATCACGTCCAACGATACGATCAGCGTCACACTCTCCGGGCTCGATTCGCTCGAGGGTGCGTCTTACTCGGTTTGGCTTGCCGACGAAGATGAGGCGAGTGTTACGAAGGCCACCGGTACACTGACGGTAATACGTACCGACACAATTCTCGACGCGTTTGGCGATCCGGTAGCCGTACCAGACACGGCCGTGTTCGCCAACGTGAGTGCGTTCTCGAACGGCGGTCCCCAGCATCAGATGATCTTCGCGACAAGCCTCGCGCAATCGGGACTGGCCGTCACCGATTCGGTGAATGTGATTTTCGTGAGCGTGGAAAGCGATGCTAATGCGACATCGCCTTCCGCCACCCGCCGTCCGCTGTGGGCGCGTAACGCCGGCGGAGCGTTGGTTACTCCTCGGCATATCGACACCATAGCAACGCTCCCCGTTCTCGTTACCGACACAACATTTGACCGACGCTTTCGCCGGGTCAACCTGTCGTTCGGTAATTTCAACTTCGATGCTGCCGAGCAGTATGTGTACGTCCCGGCTGGACGCGGCCGGGCGTATTTCCGGGGTGATGACATGGTCATCAACGATTCGTCGCTCTCCCGTCCGCCACTCGGCTATTACTATGCAGCCTACGTGGTAAAGAGCGATGATGCGACCAATCTGCCGGTGGACACGGTCTACCTCGGTCCGATCACAGCGCCCTTCCCAAACAGGGAAGTGTCGCTGTTGCATGCCGACAGCGTGCTGGTCGCTCCAGAAGTGCAGGTGCTGGTCATTCCGCCGAACCTCGCTGGAGACTGGGCCAATCCCTCGCCGTCGGCGATCCTTGCGGCCTCTACTCGTGTGAGTGCAGATACGATATCGGCACTGATGGGCGCTACGGGTGCGTTCCGAGGTCTCACGCAAGTCTTCATTACGCTCGAGTCGAAGAATGCGGCCGAAGGGCGGTTGGGTCCGGCCATCCTGCTTCGAGCGGGAGTTCCGGAAATCGTGAGGTTCGGAAGAGATTGACGAAATGCAGCGATGCTGCTGCACGAGTAAATATTGCTTATCGATGAAAAGCGAACGCCCGCATCGGCTACCGGATGCGGGCGTTTCGCCATCTGTTCCCAGCGGGCAGCGCCTATCGTGCACGATGATTGCACGTGGGCAGCGCATGTCCAGCCTTCTCCGAACCGCCGCACTGGCGGCGATCATTGTCGTGTCCGCCAGTCTTTCGACGTCAGCGTTCGCTCAAATGCCGGGGCAGCCGGTGTTGCAGAACGCGTTCACCAACCCCGGGTGGGCTTTTGGTGTCAATTATGGTGACAGCGACGAGGCGCTCGGCTTTGGTGGGGCCGTGGGCTGGGGGGTCGCGAGCGGAAAGTTGGGCGGCAGTTTGGGGGGTGGCATATGGGACCCTGAGTTCGGTAACAACGTATTCGCCTGGGGCGGGCGCGTTATGTGGTCGCCACTCCGGTTTCTCCAGGAGAAAGTGGGTGTCGGGGCGTTTGCCGGGATCGGCGGGGCTCGTCAGGACACGATAGACATTGTACAGGCTCCGGCCGGCGTCGCAGTCGGATACCGGACGGCGATCGGTGACACTCGTGCTGTGTCGGTGTATGCAGCGCCTTTCGTGAGCCTTTCGCGGCTGAACTTCGGCGGGGGTGCCGCTGAAACAACTACGCTGTTCCGCGCCTCGGTCGGGATCGATGCCGCGGTGCTTCCCAAGGTGGGGGTCACCCTTGGCTACGAATTTGGCGCAACCGCCAAGGAGGGCGAGTTCGGCCCGGGCGGGGGAATCTTTGGGATCGGCGTTTCCTACGTGATGCGTTAGAATATGCGGCCTCGAAGGGGAGGGGAAACGGGAAATGGGAAAGGGGAAACGCGGTGGTTACTTGCGCCACCCATTCGCCCGGCTGGTTGGTTACGTTTCCCTTTTCCCGTTTCCCTTTTCCCGTTTTTTGATGATTTCTACCTCACAACTGGATTGGAGACCTTAATGAACGTTCGTGTTTTAGGTAGGCTCGCGGCAGTAACGGCGGTATTCCTCACGGCGGCCACCGCAACGGCTCAGGCGTGGAATTACCCGTCGATGATGACGCCGACGATCATGGAGCGGCAGTACGGGCTGGTGATTGCCAACGGCGGGAATGCCGGGACGGTAATTGCCGGGCAGTGGCGGGAAGGGATGAACGTCGATACCGAGTTTCAGCTCGAGTTCGGCTTCGCCGACCCGGATTTCGGTGACGCCAGAATTCTGCTCGGCGCCGGGCTTGCGCGCCGCCTGACGAGGGCGTCGCAGGAGATGCCTCTCGACATGGTGCTCACCGGCGGCATTTATCCGAGCTTCGGCGACCCGACGACATTGATTCGCATTCCGGTGCAGCTGTCGATGGGACACCGGTTCGATCTGGAGAACAGCCAGGTGAACATCACACCGTTCCTGAATCCGCGCCTTTCGTTCGATATGTGCACCGGTGGCGAAGACAAGTGCGGCCCCGACGCGAGCGACCTGTCGATCAACTTCGACCTGGGCGCGGCTGTAGACCTGTCGTCGCGGCTCACACTGACCGCTGCCATTCTGTTCCCGGGCGGCGACTTCAGCGACAACGGCTTCGGCTTCGGGATTTACTGGCGTCCGCGCGCGATTCGCTAGGTTTCGTCGTTCGTCACGTGAAAGTCGCCCCGGACTGTAACAAGGTCCGGGGCGATTCTTTTTTGCTGATCGTTTTGTCAGCAATCCGGATTACTGCGAGATCGCGGCCGGGGGGGAAAACGCCAAGGGTTGCGAAGACGACCGTCGCGCGGTTCGGGCGACTCCAGAAAACGGAAACCGCAGATGTCGCCGATTACGCAGATTGCATAACGAAGGCGCAATCGTCGGCATTCTCAAAGGAAAAGAAAAGGGATCTGAATCTGACAGTGTGTCTGCGTAATCTTCGTAAATCTGCGGTTCGCTGCTGTTCAAATGAATGGGTTCTACGCCTGACTCCTGCGTAACTGGCACCGCAATCGTTACGCACTCGAGTAACCGCAGTCACCGACTTGACGAACAGTGCAGGCGGGTTCGGATTCCGTGGTTGCCGATCAGCCTCGAAATGGCTCCGCGCTTTCCGCACAACCTCCGCGTTCTCGGCGGTAAAGGTGTTATTCGGTGTCAAAGTGATGCCGACCGACCACTAGCGTCTCGACATCCTCTCGATTTGATCTCCGAAGACCGACTTTTTCCAGGATTTTCGACCACCGGCCGCGCGAGGTACCTCCTCCGAAACGAGGATTCAGCCGCCGTGAGTAGAAAGAGCTCGACAGTATATCGGCGTGATTCCCGGTGTCCTTACGCGCGTAAAATCGGAATCAAGACAGGGACAGGGCACTCGTTTCTTTTGTTGGTTGATGCGGGCTACGTCGCAACGAGGACTTGGCTCACAATTTGCGCCTGCGCCCTGCCATGATGGCAGAACGAGAAGAGATGCAGGCCCGGATCCTTGTGGTCGATGACCACCACGATAACGTCGCGATCATTCGCGACTTTCTCGAGGCGCGCGGCTATCAGGTGGCGACTGCATATAGTGGAGAGGAAGCGCTCACCCGGTTCGAGGAAACAGATCCCTCACTGGTGCTGCTCGACGTGATGATGCCTGACCGGAATGGCTGGGAAGTCTGCGAAGAGATCAAGCAACGAAGGCGTGGCGAGCGCGATGTGCGGGTCATCATGGTGACGGCGCTAGGCGAATGGGAAGATAAGCGTGAGGCGCTTCGCACCGGTGCTGATGACTACGTGACCAAGCCGATCGATCTCGTTGCGCTGGGGGAGCGTGTCGAGCGCAATCTCGCGATCGTACTCGGGAGCGCTAAGACCGAATGACCGCGGGCATCGTTCTCACGGACAGCACTGACGAGATGGATGGTGCGATCGCCAGCCTGGCAGGGTGGTCGCTAGTGCGCCGGTCGTCTGGCGAGTTATGCGCCGCGATCGACGAGCTACCTGACTTGCGGGCGGTGCTCGTTACCTCCCAAGATCCACCGATACAGCGGGCCGCGGTTGAGCACGCGCACCGGCGAGGAGTGGCCGTGGTGCTGGCGTGCATGGATGCGGCATCGAGAAGGCGTGCCGTGGAGCTCGGAGCCGACGAATGGTATCGCGGTACCGGCGCGACTAACGAGGAGATTGCCTGGCGACTGCAAGCGGCCACCTTGCGGGTCGCGCCGGTCGGTGCGTCGCTCGCCAATCGTGTACGGCGTGAGTCCTACGAAGACATGCTGTTCGACACGCTGACCGGTTTGCCGACCATACCGGTCATGATCGAGCGCACGCGAGCCGAGTTCAAGGCGCATACCGAGTTGATCGTTCTGTACCTGCACTTCGTTCGCTATAGCAAGATCGAGGAGATCTACGGCTGGGAAAAGCTGGACGATGTGCTGGAGACGACGGCGACGTCGGTACGCGAGTATCTGGACTCTCACCGGCTCCGCGCGACGCGCATGATGGTCAGCTACGCTAACGACGATGATTTCGTGTTTTTTCACGTTCCGACGCCGGAGAGCGGTGGCGAATCGGAGCGGGCGCTCACCGACCTGACGGGGCGCGTGCGCGATTTCGTCATCGGGCAGCTGGAGCAGACTCACGGCGAAGAGATCGCCGCGCTCGTCGACGTCTACATCGGGAGCGCGCACGCCTACTACGATCCCAAGATCCGGCTCGAGCGGCTCATCTATCGGGCGATCCGCGAAGCTGCGAACGATGCGCGCAGCGTGGAGGAACGCGAGAAGCTGAGCAAGATCTCCGATCTGCGGCGCACGCTTCGTGAGGGCTCTGTCTACGTGGACTATCACCCCATCGTGCGCACCGACAGTGGCGAGGTGTTCGGATACGAAGCGCTGGCACGGGGTCAGATGCGGAGGTTGCGCAGCCCGGAAGTAATGTTCGAGGTAGCGGCCGAGTCCGATCTGGTGTGGGAATTGAGCCGACTGTGCCGTTCGCGCGCGATCGAAGGAATGGAGACTCGGCTCCAGCCTCACGAGCTGCTCTTTCTCAACGTCGATCCGCACGATTTCGCCGATCCGTTGCTGGAGGGCATCCCGGTACCCGATCCCTCCCGAGTGGTCATCGAGATCACCGAGCGCACGGCGATTCGCGACTATCCGGCGATGCGCGCGCGCCTCGCACGTTTTCGCGAACGCGGCTTTCGCATCGCCGTCGACGACGCGGGCGCCGGATATGCCGGCCTCGGCTCGATCGCCAACCTCGAGCCGGATTTCATCAAGCTCGACATTTCTCTCATCAGCCTCATCGACACGAACTTCCTCAAGCAGAATCTGGTCGAGACGCTGGTGCGCTTTTCCGAGGAGCACGGCGCTCTGGTGATCGCCGAAGGAGTGGAGCGGCACGAAGAGCTGGAGACGCTCAAGCGTCTGGGTGTGCAGCTTGTGCAGGGCTTTCTACTGCACCGGGCTCCTCGCCCCGACGCCATGCATATGCTCACCGCCGAAGACATGCGAGCGTCCGACGGCCAAGCTAAGACTTAGTGGGACGTTAGGTCGTACCCACAGAAGGTGCGGTCAACAGAGTTTTTTTACCGCAGAGGACACAGAGGAGCGCAGAGGACCGCGAGAGTTTGCGGACGCAGTAAGCATCATGCTCGAGTGAAGACAAGTGTTCCCTTTCCTTTTT
>JBGTNB010000502.1:0-2398 GCA_041743285.1 Gemmatimonadaceae bacterium | reverse complement strand
ATCTCGGTGTTCAAGTCGCCGCTCGGTGATGCCAGAAATCGCGCGTTCTCGGACCCAGCTAGCTTGTTCTACAATCCGACGAGCGAGTTCGCGGACGACACGATCACCTGGAATCACGCGCGGCGCGGCGGATTCGGATTTACATACAATACGACGTTCGTGCGCAACGATCGCTCGCTGTTCGGCTACATGTCGTCGACCGAAAACAACTTCTTCGACCAGCTCTCGTTCACTGATTTCACTCTGGCGCAGTTGTTCACCTTTTTCCAGAACGAGAACTTTGACGGCGTAATCGATCCGTCAATCGCACGGTTCAACCGTTTCGTTCCAGGTTCGACGCCGGGATACGGTTCGTGGGATTACAATAACGACGGGATTCAGGACACGATTTACGTGCCGACGTGTGGACAGCACGGGTGTGCCGGCATTTACAGCGATACGATCGCTGGTGGACTGCAAAACTTCATTTCCAACGTCGGCAACATAATCTCGACCGGACCGTTCGCGCTCGCGGCCGGCGATACAACGCAGTTCATCTACGTGTTCGCCAACGCGGCCGATTCTGCATCGTTCGAATCGTTGATCAACGCCTCGCTGGCCACGTATATCGGCAACTATGCGGGGCCGTCGGCGTTTCCTCCCCCGGTCTTCACGGATGCCGATGTCGAAGTCACCTCGGCGGAGGTGCGCGATTCGCTTCTCGGGGTGCAGAACGCGCAGATTAGGATCCGGATCGACCAGCCACCGCCTATCGACGACGCCTACGTCCAGAGGGTGGTGGAGATCCTGCAGGATACGACCAATGCCGCGGCGCAACGGCTGGTGGCACTCAATCCCGATCTGATTCGTGCCGTGCAGTCGCGCATTCGGGTCAACTACTCCAGGCTGCTGATCTTCAAGTCGTGCGATAACGGTGGCACTTTCACGGTATCCGCCGACTGTACGCCCGCGCCGGCCGAAAACATCGAAGGCGATGCCATCGGCTTTGGTTGGCAGGCGTACGCTATCATCAATGTCGACAGCGTGACAAAGCGGCTGAGCAGCAGCTTCTTCACCGACAACGTTATGGCGGGCCGCACCTACCTGTACACGTTCGTCACACAGACCCGCGGATTCGTGGACATCGCGGTGATCGACAGCATCGACACTCCGAGCGGCCCCGCGTTAGGGTCGACCAATCTCCGGGATGCGCTGAGCCTGGATGCCGATACCATTTCGAGCGCGCTGTTCAGGAGTGGACCGAATACAGTTAAGGTGTATGCACCAATCAGCCTCCCGGCGGGGCGCCAGTTCGCGGCGCTGGACACGGCAACGATTTCCGGCCTTGGTACAGCACGCATAACGACTACGGCTCGCGGATCGATTCAGCCGGGGACGTACACGATATTCTTCGCCAACCGCTTCATCGTGACGACGGCCGAGGACACGGTGACTGGAGACATCACCCAGACGGTGATTGCCCAGCGCGTGCTCAACCGGGCCTCTACTTCGACCGATCCGGCCACGGGTGCACCGCTCGTTGCACAGGCGGACACCTTCAGCGGAACCGGACTGCTTGTAACGGCGGCAGCGATTCCGTCGAATCGGGCCAGCACGTCGGGCAGTGTTGTCACCTACATCGATACACTGGTGGCAGCCTCGCTCGGCTACATACTGGCTGGCGGCGCTGCAGGCGCGACGACGCCTTTCTTCCTTGCGACGTCACTCTTGAATCCAGGGATAACATTCGAGGAGGATTCGCGATTCCCCGGATTCCTGTTCAACTTCGCGGCTGAGGGCAGTCCGCGGTTGAGCGTTACGGTCAGGGCTGAAGGCGATACCCTCAATGCAGGAGTTGTCAACGCGAACGGCGTCACCTATCTCGGTGCGAACTCCACGTTCCTCGGGGCTGGTGGGCTGTTCGAGCTGGATTGGCGAGGCGATGCGTTTGGCCCGCAATCTCCGTTCACCTTTGGAACGGCGGCGGAGCTTCAGCCAGCATTCACAGCGTCGCTGACGGCGCGGCCGGTCGCGCAGACGGGATCGACCGACGCCGAGGTGGAGGCGCTCCTTCCGACATCCCCTCGGCCGCTCGTAGCTGTAAAGGTACCGTTCACGATCACCGGACCGTTCGGCGATCAGGCGGTAATCGCAATGCGGCAGCGGCACACGAGCTCGGCGGATTCCGCGCTTCTCAATTCGATTCTAATTGGTACCGCGGGCGATACGACCCGACTTGCCGTGCCCCCGGATGTATGGGTTCCCGGGGATCAGCTGTACGTTCTGTCGCAGGTGCAGCGGGATAGCGTGGTCGGCTCGGGATCCACGGCTACCGTGGTCGTGCGGGATACGACGATCGGCGGACGCCCGGCGACCGTTCCCATTCAGGTGCGCTCGTTGGCGCTGAGCTTCAGCCCGA
>JBGTNB010000501.1:0-2595 GCA_041743285.1 Gemmatimonadaceae bacterium | reverse complement strand
GCGTCTTCGAGTACGGAGACCCGGATCAGGCTTTCGCCGATGCCGCTCACATTGTGCGTATCGACCGGTTGCACTTTCATCGTTTTTCCAGCACACCGCTTGAAACCAATGCCTGCGTGGCCGAGTGGACCCGTCAGGATCAGGTTGAGTTCGTCTGCAATAACTCGTTCCCGGGGTTTGCGCAGCAACTGTTGGCGCCTTCCCTGCGGCTGCGAAGCGACCAAGTTCGGATCCGCACCCACGATATCGGTGGCAGCTTCGGCAATAAAATCTGGAACTATTTGTACATGGCGATTGCCGCCCTCGGGTCGCGAAAATGCGGCGGTCGACGGGTGAAGTGGTCGGAAACGCGCACCGAGAACTTGCTGGCCAGCGGGCACGGGAACGAGCGCACTTTTCTCGACACGGAAGTTGCTCTGACGCGGGACGGCGAAATTACCGCGATTCGCTCCCGTCATCTGGACGACTGTGGTGCCTACACCCGCTACGAACCACTCGGCTGCATCATCTGGGCGCAGGTGTTGCCGGCCACATACCGCATCAGAAATTTCAAGATCGAGTTTACCCAGGCGGTAACCAACAAGTGTCCTGTCGTTCCCAACCGCGGTTATTCCCGCATGCAGCACATCTGGTTCATGGAGCGAGTGATGGATATCTGCGCCCACTCGCTGGGGATACCGACCGACGAAATTCGCCTCAAGAACTACATTCGGGAGTTTCCGTACGAGACGCCCAACGGGTGCGTCTACGACTCAGGGGACTACACGGGTATGCTCGATCGGGCCAAACAACTGATCGGCTGGGACGAGTGGCGCGAGAAGCAAGCGGCAGCGCGTGCCGAGGGTCGATGGCTCGGGATCGGCATTGGCGCAACGCTGGATTCCGGCACCAACAACTTCGGCCAGGCGCGCATTATCAATCCCGGCTTGCCGTTCTCCGGAAATTCCGAAGTCTGCACAATCCGTCTCGACATCGATGGCACGGTGGTAGTGACCTTGGGCACAAGCCCGTCGGGTCAAAGTCACGAGACTGCGGCGGCGGCGCTTGTGGCGAGCGAACTCTGTATCGATCCGGCCATGGTCTATGTTCAACCCGGTTTCGACACCGCATGGAATACCTTTGTTGGGCATTCGGGGACCTACGCGAGTCAGTTTGCGGTGACGGGCCTCAGCGCGGTTCATGGCGCGTGCCAACGGTTGAAGGCCGAAATGCTGAAACTGGCAGCATTCGTGTTGGAAGCCGCCGAAGAAGATTTGGAGTTTGGCGTGGGCAACGAGGGGCCTTTGCTCCGGGTGAAGGGTACGTCCCACGGTATCAATTATTGGGCGCTCAGCAATCTCGTCAACAACAACAACGCAGTGCTAAACGATTCGCTCGGCGACGTCACGCTCAATGTGCGCCACGTGTTTCGCCCCAATTTCAGCCTGCCAGATCTGGATCGGAAATTCGGCAATTTGACGCTAACCTATTCGGCGCTGTTGCACGTGGTAGTTGTGGAGATTGATCGCCAGACCTGCCGAACCAAGATACTGGCGTACGCCGCCGTCGATGACTGCGGCAAGGTGCTGAACCCACAGATCATGGCGGGGCAGGCTTATGGCGGCGCCGCCCACGGCATCGGGGCGGCGATCATGGAGAGTTTTGATTACGATGCCGACGGCAATCTGTTGACGGCGACCTTCAGCGACTACTGCCCGATTACGTCCATGAACATGCCCGACATTGAGCATGGAAATATCGAATCACCGTCGCCGTTTACGTTTAACGGTGCCAAAGGCATGGGCGAAAGCGCGGGCGCACCGTTGCACGCGATCTCTGGGGCCTTGCAGGACGCGGTCTACGGCGATGGCTTCATTATCACCGACTCCCATCATTCGCCGTCGTCACTTCATCGCCTGCTTCAGGCGCCGAATCTGGACGCCGTGGTCAGTGTGGAGCATCGCTGACTTAATTGCGGCGACTCTGGTACGAGTATCCTCAAGTTTCGGCGCGACGACCAGACCATAGAATGTTGCGCCGAGACTGCCGCCATCGCTAGCCATGCGCGCACCGCGTTCCAGAATTTTCTACGGCTGGTGGAACGTCGCAAACGGGTTCGTCGGTATGGGCCTCAGCTACGGGATGTTCACGGTATTTGCGTTCGGTACCTTCGTGCGACCTCTCCAGGAGGAGTTCGGCTGGACGCGTGGCGAACTGTCGTTCGGCCTGACGATGACCAATATCGCAGTCGTGCTCGGCTCTTTAATCATCGGGTACCTGATAGATAAAGTCCCCGTGCGCCGCGTGCTCGTGCCGTCAGTGGTGCTGATGGGGCTCATGGTGGCCTCGATGACGTTGCTCACCGCTAACGTTTGGCATTTCTATGCGCTCTATTTTCTCATTCCGTTTCTCGGTGCAGGCACGCTGCCACAGAGCTATTCGCGAGTCTTGATCGCCTGGTTCACGCGCCGACGCGGGATTGCGCTGGGTATCGCCCTGTCGGGCTTCGGGGTTGGCGCTGCACTGATGCCTGTGGTTGCCCAGCTGATCATCGACAGCCACGGCTGGCGAACTGCGTATGGGCTATTTTCGCTTGCAATTTTTGCGCTGGCCTTG
>JBGTNB010000500.1:0-2100 GCA_041743285.1 Gemmatimonadaceae bacterium | reverse complement strand
GCGTGCCCGGCGGAACCTCGACGTGGGCCAGCTGCCGCGGTGATTTTGGATCGCTGACGTCTACCAGCGTGGTGCCGTGCGGCGCCTTCATGTGGGCGACGTATGCCACGCGGCCGTCCACCACCACCTGCCCGCCGCCCGGACAGTCGAACCACGCCACCTGCCGCACCCCGTTCGCGCTGCCGCCGTTGCCGGTGCTCATGTCGGCCCTCCGTTCCTTGCGGCCTGGATCATAGCGCAGAGCGACATGCCGTCGTGAGAGCCGCACAGATAAGGGCGAAGCGTCCCCCGATGAAGCGACGCTCACCTCACGACGCAGGAAAATGCATCGACAGTAGATATACTGACTGGCACACAAGCCGGTATAACACGTCATCACTCGGAGGGCGCGGCTGAACCAGACCGCATGGCCGGACTGGTGGGATTGGGAACTTGACCTCAGTCCTCACCTGCTCAAGCGGATGGACGATCGGCGCTTTACCGAGATCGACCTGCGGCGAATGATGCAGCGGGCGTTGGGCCATCGTGAAGACGTCGTGGAGGATCGCTGGGTCATCGAAACTCGGCACCGGCGAAAGGCCTGGGAGGTTATCGTAGAACCAGACTGGGAGCGGCAGTTGTTGGTTGTGGTCACCGCGTACCCGGTCGTCGAATGAGGAAAATGAAAAATTCGTATCTGGAGGTTACGTTTCGGCGCGGTCGTGCCCTGGCGGCGTATCTCTACCTGCCACGGACGCCCCGTGACCGAAGTTACCGCACGGAGCGGGCGGCGGACGGTCTGCTGATCGACTTCAACCGAAGCGGCAAACCGATCGGCATCGAGATCAGCGCGCCAGCGAAGGTGTCGCGCGCGGCCCTCAACCGGGTCTTGCGTCGTTTGGGCCTTCCAGCTGTGACGCGCGCTGACCTAGCACCCCTTCGAGCTGCGTGACGCCCCGACTGCTGGCGCTCGTTACCGGATGAGCTGCTGGCACAGATTCGCTGGAAGTATGGACCGTGGCTGACAATCTCGTCGAGCGATACTTCACGGACCTCAGCGAGATACACGCCACGCGGGCCAATGCCCCTGAGACGTCGTTCTACCCGGCTCTGGAGCGCTTGCTTTCCGACATCGGAAGAACCCTGTCTCCCAAGGTTCGATGTGTCATCAATCTGGCGAATCGCGGGGCCGGCCTCCCAGATGGCGGTCTCTTCACCGCAGATCAGTTCCGACAAAAGTCCGGTGCCGTTGCCGCGGGCGCGAATCCTTTCGACGTGCAAACTCCGGCGCGCGGAGTGATCGAGGCGAAACCGCCCACATTGGAAGTTGCGCGCGTTGCCGAAACCGACCAAGTCGAGCGGTACTGGAAGCGGTACGGAATGGTGCTCGTCACGAACTTTCGCGACTTCTTGATCATCGGCAAAGACCCGGATGGTCGTCCTCGGCCGCTGGAATCGTTCTCGCTGGCAGCCTCCGCAACTGAGTTCTGGCATTTGGCCGCACAGCCGCGGAAGGCGGCCGCCGAGCATGGCGAGCGCTTGCTCGAGTACCTCCGACGTGCCTTGCTTCACAACGCACCCCTTGCCGAACCGCGCGATGTCGCCGCCATCCTCGCTTCTTACGCCCGTGATGCCCGTTTGCGGATCGCGGCGGGCGAGATCCCGGCCCTTGGCGGAATCCGCCAGACACTCGAAGAGGCGCTCGGTTTGAAGTTCGAGGGCGAAAAGGGGGAGCACTTTTTCCGTTCCACGCTGGTACAGACACTTTTCTACGGCGTATTCTCCGCCTGGGTGCTCTGGGCGCGGCGACGCGATCGGCATCACACGCCGACAACGTATGGTCAAGCTCTCCGCGAAAGCTCGCCCTACGCAGTGGCGGGGGCATTTGACTGGCGGTCGGCCCACTGGCTATTGCGAGTGCCCATGCTTCGTGCACTGTTCATACAGGTCGCCGACCCCGCTCGTCTTGGCGCGCTGGGACTGAACCTGCCCCGGTTTCGTGGACACCCCAGATCGCACGAAAGTGCGGTAGGAGTGTGTCATGGCCAAACGGAAACGGCGGGCGTTCACGGACGAGTTCAAGGCGCAGACGGTGCGGTTGGTGCGCGATAGCGGTAAGTC
>JBGTNB010000499.1:0-2499 GCA_041743285.1 Gemmatimonadaceae bacterium | reverse complement strand
GCGACGGCAGTGCGCCGATCGCGACGATTTCGGCATCGCCCGGCGCGATCGCCCTCAGGGTCTCCGCCAGCGTCTCCTCCACACCGGCGCCGTTCACCAACAGCACGCCGCTCGCCCGGGCCGGCACCGATGCCACGTCCGCGACCTCGACAAGCGTCAGGGCGCAGTCGGCGGCGAGCTCCGGCCACACGCTGCCGAACGAGTCGCTGAGGGAAAGAAGGTGGAGCTCTGACACGTAAGGGGCGGGAGGCGCGCCGTGAGCGACGCGCCCTCCGCGCGAGAGTCAATGTGAGTGGTCGTCGCGCCGGCCATCGCGGTCGCGATCCGGATACGCATCCAGCGAGGCGAGGATGTTCGCCTCCACCATCCCCTGGTTAGGTCCGCCAGCATTGGCGCTGCTCGGATCGATCAGCCGCCCGTCGCTCGCCGTGAACCACTCCGTGACGTCGACGCGGATGTTGACGTTGAACCCGCCTGGCGTAATCACCAGCGCCGGTTGGAAGTGCAGTTCCACCTCGGCTTCGAGGGCCGAAAGATACACGAAGGGTTGGCCGTTGAAGGTGCCCTCCACACGGATGCTCGCCCCTCGCGGGCCAGGACGTCCATAACGGTCGTCGGACCGTCCGCCATTATCGTCGAGCGGCTCGATATCGAACTTCAGCTCGTCGTACCGGCCCGGCGGCACGCGAAGCGTAACACTCTGTACGGAACCATGGCCCGTCGGAAGATCGATGACGACGGGACCGAATTCGACCTCGAAGCCGTCGCAGTATTCGCGGAGCCGAGCGGAGTCCAGCGCGACAGTGTCGGCTCCCGCGGCCGCCATGCGCCGGCGGCACGAGTGGTCCTCCGACTCGAACTCGATCTCCTCGAGTACTATCTGGGCGCGGGTGATAACAAGTTCATCGGTGCCGGCGCCGAGACGGATCTCGCCGCTGGCGGTTGCGCCGCCGGAGATCTGGGTTGACGCCGCACCCGTGGCGCCGCTGCTGAAAGACAAGCTGACCTGGTCCGTGCCAGATTCGGGCGCCGTTCCATCGGCGCAAGCCGCAGCCAGCAAAGGCGCGAGGATGAGCGCGGAATACTCGCGAAGCATGTTGGGACTCCGTTGAGAGAGGGTGGACTGTTGGTCGTTCTCAAGGCACGCTTCACGCCGAATTCTGCGACCTGATGCACGTCACGCAAATTGTTTGACGACAACTGCTTAGGGGATTCGCGGCACCGACTATGGACTCTTCTGTCCGCACCGAATCGGCGCAGGGTGCAGCGAAACGAGGCAGTTGAACTGCGAGATCGCCCCCACTTCCGAGGCGCCCGAAAAAGGATAGGAATGTAAAGTATCCTTGACAAAAAGCCAGAAATGGTGGCATATTGTCGCGTATTCTTTACCGAGGCACACCTATGCTCCTGACCCTGTTGATCACTTTGAGCCCATTGGTGGAAGGGCTGCAACCGGCACCAGTCACCGCTTCCGGTGCAACGGCACCAACGTGCTACGAGGGCACCATCGGCAGCGGCGCTCGGCTTCGCCGAATCATCCTCGAAAAGGGAACCGATTCAGCCGTCCTTCACCTGTATTCGCGACCACCCCGCCAGGTCGTGCTGGCACCCAAGGATCAACCGAGGGATGGCCGGCAGTTTCTGCAGTCGAGCGATGGATCCAGTCGGGTAACGATCACTCCGTCGCTGGCATCTCTCACCAGCATGAGCGCCCGTGACACGACGCATGTCGAGCTAGTGTCTACCCCTCCGGCCCGCGACGTCTCGAATGTGCTCGGTGAATGGGTGACTGCCATTGGCCCCGGCGGCATGATCCGGCTGGTCATGCGTCTGTCGGCCGGTCCGTGCGGTTACATCGTTGGCGCCTTCGACAGCCCTGACCAGGGCCAGAAGGACCTTCCCATAACGAGTGCTGGCATCGCCGGCGATTCCGCGGTTATCGAGGCAGCGTACATGGACTTGCGAATCGCACTGCTGCTCGGCGGCGGGGATGCCCGGCCCGGCGTCCTGATTCAAAATGGTGTCACTTATGAGGTCACGTTTCAGCGAGGCAGATCAGCGAAGCTCGATCGGCCGCAGGAACCAAAGAGACCCTTTCCATATGGTGAGCATGAGGTCCGTTTCGCGAGCCGGTCACCTGAGCTTCGCCTGGCCGGCACCCTGACAATTCCATCAGGCCCGGGGCCGCATCCGGCGATCGTTTTCATCAGCGGCTCCGGGGCACAGGATCGTGATGAGACCGTTGCCGGACATCGCCCGTTCCTGGTGCTCGCCGACCACCTGACGCGAAGCGGCTATGCGGTCCTGCGTACCGATGACCGCGGGGTCGGAGGCACTCCGGGCACGCCGATGCAGACTGGACTGGATGACGTCGCCGATGACGTTAGGGGAGCGATCGACTTCCTGCGAGCCCGGCCGGATATCGACCGCTTGGCCCTCGGTCTGCTCGGGCACAGCGAAGGGGCATACGTCGCGCCGATCGTAGCGGCATCCGACTCC
>JBGTNB010000498.1:0-3251 GCA_041743285.1 Gemmatimonadaceae bacterium | reverse complement strand
GCGCCTGCACCATGGCCAACGCGGTCTCGCCATATACCGGCTCCGTATGCCGCCGCGCCGCCTCGGCATCGGCTCGTGCCCCGTCGACGTCTCCCGTCTGGAGCCTGGCTAGCGCGCGAATGGCGTAGCCAAAACCGAATGACGGGTCGATCACCAGTGCGCTGTCGAGCCACGGCAACGCCGCGGCGTGCCGGCCCTTATAGAAGTCTATCGACGCCATCTGCACCAGCGTGAAGGGACGCTGCGGTTCGATGCGAAGCGCTTCGTGATACGCCGCGGCGGCGCCGGAGTCTTCGCCACTCACGTAGAGCATCCACCCGTATTGGTGCCACGCCTCCGCGTTGCCGCGATCGAGCGCGAGCGCTCGCTCGAATGTCTCCAGAACTCCCTCGAGTGTCTTCGGATGGCGGTGCACCAGCATGTACGCCCGCCCCATCCACGCGTCGGACGCGGTCGAGTCCCTGGCGAGCGCGCCGTCCGCCGCCGCGAATCCGCGAGCCAGAAGGGAATCAGGCGGCAGGCCGGGATACTCCCATCCCCATTCGAGGTAGAGCGCGTACGCGTAGGCAGCGCGTGCCCGGGCAGCCGTGAATGCGGCATCGAGATCCACCGAACTCTCATACTCCGCGATCGCACGACGTACCGCGTCGGGCGTCCGCTGGGTGAGATAGTAGTTGCCGCGAAGAAAGTGGTCGTACGCCGCGGGATGATTTGTCGGGCGCGTCGCTAGCGCCACGTGCTCCGCGGGCAGCAGCCGCCCCGCTATCTGGACAGCGACTTGTCGCGCGATGTCCTCCTGAAGAGAGAGCAGGTCATGGCTGGCCCTGTCGTAATCCTCGCCCCACACTCGAAAGCCGCTTCGCGCTTCGACTAGTTGGACCGACGCGCGCACGCGCTCGCCCGCGCGTCGCACACTCCCCTCCACCAGATAACGCACGCCAAGCGCCTGTGCCGCACCGGAGGGATCCGACACCGGGGTTCCGCGGAAGCGACGCACCGCGCTTCGGCTCTTCACCTGGAGCCGCGCGACGTCCGCTAGGCGGGAAGAGATCTCCTCGGTCAGGCCGTCCGCCAGGTAAGCGTCGAGTGTATCGGCCGACAGGTTCTCGAAGTACAACACGGCCAGAGTGTGCTGCGGCGGAGGCGCACGCCGGACCCACATGGCGACCGACACTCCTCCAATCGCCAGCGCGGCCACTCCTGCCGCGAGCCACGGGATCCAGCGACGGGAGTCTGCAGTGCGCGGCTGGCTGGCGGCGCGCAGGGCATCCCCGAACTCCTTCGCGGTCGCGAACCGATCAGCTGGAACGCCGGCCAGCGCGCGATGGATCACGCGTTCCACCTCCGGCGGAACGACGTGGCGCACGACGGACAAGGGCGGAATCTCGCCCATGGACTTCCGCGCCAGGATCGCCTGCGCCGTCGCGCCGGTGAACGGTGGCTGCCCCGCCAGCAGCTCATAGGTTAGGCAGCCGAGGGCGTACACGTCGCTGCGGGCGCCTACGGACCCCTCGCCCATCGACTGCTCTGGGCTCATGTAGGCCGGTGTGCCGAGCGCGATTCCGGTTCGGGTGAGGCTTGCTCCACCAGCCGCTGTGATCGCCCGGGCGATGCCGAAGTCGCTCAGCACTGCGTGGCCGGCCTCGAGCAGCACGTTCTCGGGCTTGAGGTCGCGATGCACGATGCCAAGGCTGTGGGCGTGGCCGACGGCGTCAGAAATCTCGAAGACAATCCGGAGCGCGTCGTCGAGAGCGAGCTGTTTCTCGCGTTCGAGAAGATGCCGTAGCGACTCCCCCTCGACGAACGGCATGACGTAGTAGAGAATGTCTCCGACATGCCCCGAGTCGTGCAGTGGCAGGATGTGGGGATGGGTGAGGCGCGCGGCGATCTCGATCTCGCGCACGAACCGGTCGGCGCCGATGGCGCCGGCAACCTCCGGGCGGAGGACCTTCACCGCCACCCGCCGACCATGCTTGGTATCGTGGGCAAGAAAGACCACGGCCATCCCGCCGCGTCCGACCTCGCGATCGACGGTATACCGCTCACCAAGCGCCGATCTGACTTGCGCGAGAAGATCCATGGCCACCAACATGAGCACGGCCGTCCGCGCGCGCGAGACTCAAACGGCGGCGATTTGACCGGGGGATCGGGCACCCACCGCGACGCTCGCCTCGGAGCCGGTATTTACCAGCTCAACGATGGGGCGTGGTTTGCGAATGGAGGACCACATGATGAAGGTGCGTTCGTGGATCCCTAACGCGGCGGCATCCACCTTGCGCAAAACCCTGGCGCCGCGCGCGGCACGGTAATCGACTGAAGCTACTGAGCCCACTCCGGCTCAAGACAGTCGTCCGGCTGAACAAGGACAATGCGGGTGTCTACGGACGGCGGTGCAGACCTGCATGATCCGCGTTGGGGAGTCAGTGAGTCTCGCATCGGACGCGCGGCGCTGAGAGCGCATTTGTCGTCTTGGCACCCCCGAACGAGCCGTTTGCACCCGACGGCCGTGCCGCAACGCCGTTAGGTTCATCGCCGCACAAGTTCGACATGCTTTACCGACACGACCATTGGGATAATGCGAGAGATCATCTACTACGTTGCGTCGACGGTCGACGGCTTCATCGCCCATCAGGACGGCTCCTTTACCGGCTTCCCTTGGGACGACCGTTTCGGCGCCGAGCTGCGTTCACGTTTTCCCGAAACGTTCCCGGCGCATCTGGGCGGTCCAACCGGTCGCGGCGAAGCGTCTGTTGTGTCAGAGCTTTGACGAACCTTGACCAGTCCGGAGGCTTCGTGAGTGTCGACGCCGAGCAGAGACTCCACGAGGTGCGCGCGGTCCGGGCGAAGCTCCACGCTACAGGGCCGAAACGCACACGACCATTCGAAGGCGACTTCCAGCGCGTAGCCCTACCCGCCGCGGACTGCGACATTCTGCGGGACGCACTCCTTGCACACGACGCCCACGTGGTCATCGAAGTCGGGCTGGCCTACGGAAGCTCGGCTCTAGCAATTGGAGAAGCACTCTGTTCGACCGGGGCGACGGATATCTCGCACATCGTCATCGACCCATTTCAGGCAACGGCATACGATAACGTAGGCCGGGACGCGCTGAATGCTGCCAAACTTGCCGATCACACCATCTTCTTTGGCGAGGCATCCTCCATCGTGCTGGCACGCCTTGCCGCGGATGGATTTATGGCCGATGCGGCCTTTGTCGATGGCAGCCATCGTTTTCACGAAGTCTTCGTGGA
>JBGTNB010000497.1:0-2106 GCA_041743285.1 Gemmatimonadaceae bacterium | reverse complement strand
AGGTCAACGCGCAGCGCGACGAAGCGCGTCGGCGCGATCGGTTTGTTCCCAGGAGAAAAGCGTGTACTCCCCTGCGCCGCTGGTCTGGCGTTGTGGCGCGCGTCCAAAGTGGCCGTACGCGGCGGTTTGACGATAGATAGGCTTCTGCAGGTCGAGTGCGGCGATTATTCCGCGTGGCGTCAGGTTGAAGACCTCGCTGACGGCGCGCTCGATGCTGCATTCCTCGATCTCGCTCGTTCCGAACGTCTCGACCATGATCGAGACGGGCTCGGCGACTCCGATGGCGTAAGCGAGCTGCACCTCACACCGGCGGGCGAGCCCGGCGGCAATGATCGTCTTGGCAACCCACCGCGCGGCGTAGGCAGCGGACCGGTCGACCTTGGTCGGGTCCTTTCCGGAAAAGGCACCGCCCCCGTGGCGTCCCATTCCGCCATATGTGTCGACGATGATCTTGCGCCCGGTGAGACCCGCATCGCCCTGCGGTCCACCGGTAACGAACCGGCCAGTGGGATTTATGTGGGTGATCAGTGTTTTCGGATCGAACAGCTCCGGGGGCAACGACGGGAAGATGACCTGTTCCTTCACTTCCTTGTGAAGCTCCTCGTTACCCACGCTCTCGGCATGCTGGGTCGACACGACGACGGTGGTGACGCGCACCGGCCGCCCGTTTTCGTACTGAACCGTGACTTGCGACTTGCCATCCGGCCTGAGCCAGGGCAGCGAGCCGTTATGCCGGCACTCGGCGAGCCGCTTCGTTATACGGTGGGCAAGCTGGATAGGCATCGGCATCAATTCAGGGGTCTCGTCGGTGGCGTACCCGAACATCATTCCCTGATCGCCTGCACCGCCGGTATCCACACCCTGACTGATGTCGCGAGACTGCCGGTCGATGGTGCTCATGACAGCGCACGTCTTGGAGTCGAAGCCGTACGTCGCATCTGTGTAGCCTATGCGCTCGATCGTATTCCGAACGACTTCCGGAAAGTGCACGTAGGTCTCGGTCGTGATCTCGCCGGCGATGCAGGCTAGCCCGGTCGTAACCATCGTTTCGCACGCGACGCGAGCGACCGAGTCCTTCTCCAGTATGGCGTCGAGAATGGCATCGGAGATCTGATCAGCGATCTTGTCCGGATGTCCCTCGGTAACTGACTCGGAAGTGAAAAGATAGGAGCTCGCCACGCGGTGATCCTGCCGCCTTGGCGGCGGCATTGTGAGATGAAATGATCCGCTGCCAAGCTGGCGAGCGGTATCACGAAAAGGGGGCGGTGCGGCCTACTGGCGAGATCGCGCGGCGCCACCGCGCCACCCGAGCACGCGCCAAGGCGCATCGCCCGCCGTCGAAAGCTGAAATCGGACGAATTTTGAACGTCTTGGATGATACGCCGCCCTTGGGGGCCGGGCAACCCGCTATTCGAGCAGACCGGCGTCCCCGACCTCGGAGATCAGGCTGGCGCGAAGAATTGCCTCCGCCTCCTCCGCCGTACCCACCTCGAGTGCCTCGCGCACGGCGGTCTCAGCGTGCGCGACGCAGATTCCGCGGATGAGCCGTTTGACGACCGGAACCGATCGCGCCGCTACACTGAGCTCACGGATGCCGAGGCCAACCAGCGTGTACGCCGTGAGTGGATGGGACGCCATCTCTCCGCAAACGCCAACCTCTACTCCATGGCTGATCCCCACTTCGACGACGCGGCGAATGAGCCGTAACACGCTCGGATGCGTAGGAGTGAATCGTGACGCGAGATTCACGTTTCCGCGGTCGACGGCAAGCGTATACTGTACCAGGTCGTTGGTGCCAACGCTGAAGAAGGACACGAGCGGCGCCAGCTTGTCGGCAATCACCGCCGCGGCCGGCGTCTCGACCATAACGCCGAGTGGAACGTCACCACGATACGGCACGCCCGCCGCCTCGAGCTCGCCGGCCGACTCACTCAATAGCTCGGCCGTCTCGCGCACTTCGCTGGCCGAGACGATCAGCGGGAGCAGAATCCTGACGTCGCCATGCACGGCGGTACGCAGCAGCGCGCGCAGCTGCACCTTGAACAGTTCCGGCTGATCGAGACACATGCGGATCGCCCGCCAACCCAGAAACGGATTGGCTTCCTG
>JBGTNB010000496.1:0-4911 GCA_041743285.1 Gemmatimonadaceae bacterium | reverse complement strand
GCCGGACGGCGGCGATGTCGCCGCATTTGTGCGCGCCGCCAAAACGGTCCTGCGCGCAGTGCCAAGAGGTGGCGTGGGTTTCGGCCTGCTTTCGATCGGCGTCCCGGGCGGTGAACCTCCGGTTCTCGGGGCGGCACCTGTTCCATTCGTAAGCCTGAACTATCTCGGCCAGATCCAAGGTGCGTCCGAAGCTGAGGGGCCATTCCGTATCGTCGCTGAGGAGCATGGGCCGGAGCGCGCCCCAGACGGCGAGCGGGAGCACCTGATCTCGATCAACGCGCAAATCTTCGACCGCCGCCTCGCTGTCCAGCTGACCTATGCTGGCGACCATGTCTCGCCTGAGGCTGCCGATCGGCTTGGCGAGGCCATACTTTCTGCTCTCCGTACGCTGGCCGCGGGGCAGCCGCGAACAGCCTTGATGTCGACGGCGGATTTCCCGCTGGCGAGGTTCGCCGACGACGAAGCGCTGCGCCTGTGGCTCGAGCAGCGCGAGATCCAGGACGCGGCGGACATATATCCGCTGTCGCAGCTTCAACTCGCCATGGCCGTGCACGCGCTCACCGTCCCGGACTCGGGTGTCTATCTCCTGCAGCTGGTCATGGAAGTGACCGGCGCGTTCGACGAAAGTCGGCTGCGGGCCGCCTGGCATGCCGTCGCCGCGCGGCATCCGGCCCTGCGGACCTCGCTGCACGATCTCGACGCCGAGCTGCCGAGGCAGATCGTGCATGATGTTCCCATGGGCCCTTGGCAGAGTTTAGAGTGGAGTATGTTCGCGGATGATGAAGCCGAGCATCGCGTCTCCTCTTTCCTGCAAGCCGACCGGGTCGCAGGTTTCGAGTTCGCCACTGCTCCGCTGATGCGTTTCGCGTGCATCAGACTTGCCGGCGACCGGCACGTTTTCGTTTGGTCGCGTCACCACGCGATTATCGACGGCTGGTCATCCGCGCAGGTGCTCCAGCAGGTGTTTGCAGCTTACGACGGCGACAACCTGGCGGGGCCGGCGGCTCCTTTCCGCGACTATATCGCCTGGCTCCAAAGCCGGGGTCCTTCCGCCGAGTCGCTGGCTTTCTGGTCGGACTATCTCGATGGCTTCGAGACCGCGACCTTGCTCCGGGCGGAGCCGCCGCTTCAGAACCTCGGCAACGGGAGCGCCGAGGACCTTGCCCTCGTTCTCGACCCGGAGCTCGGCACGATGCTTCAGGCATTCGTTCGGCGCAATCATGTCACGCTCAATACGGTGATGCGGACCGCCTGGGGCGTGGCTCTGGCGAAGCATGCCGGGTCCGGCGAGTCGGTTTTCGGCGTCACGATGTCGGGCCGCCCGGACAGCTTGCCAGGGGTCGAGGCGATCGTTGGCCCATTCATCAACACGGTTCCTGCGCGGGTCGCGCTGCCCGAGCCCGGCATCGCCGTTGGCGAGTGGCTGAAGCGATTACAGGCCGCCCAGGCCGAAGCCGACGAGCATGTCCACCTTCCACTTACCGAGATTCAGCGTGCAAGCGGGATCCGCGGCGATGCTGCGCTGTTCCAAACTCTGTTCATCTTTGAGAATTTCCCGATCGACAGATCTGGCCTGCAGGGACACGGGCTGGCCGGGCGGATCACGGCCGCGCGCACACTGGACAAGACGGGCTACCCGCTCACCTTGCTCGTCTCGGCGGCCGAGCAGATTACGGTGCGCTTCTCGTATAATCCGACCCAGATCTCCGAAGCGGAGGTATCGGGACTACGACTGCTCTTCGAGCGCGCCGTTCGGGCGCTGGTGCAGGAGGACGCGGGCGCGCTCTCCGCATTGACACCGGAGGGTGGAACAGTTGCGGAGCGCCGCGCGGCTCTTGCGGCGGCGGCGGAGCCGTTTGTCGTTTCGGCGACATTCGCGCCGGATCCGATTGCCCCGATTGTCTCTTACTGGACACGGCTACTGGGCGTTGGATTGCGCGTCGATCACTTGGGAAACGGCCGCATATATCAGGATCTTCTCGATCCGGACGGGGTGATCGTCCGAGCGGGCGCAAGCTTGATCCTGATACGTTGGCTCGACATTGCCGACGTCGATCGGGCCGATCCCGTCGATGTCGCCAGCGAGCTCGGCCGTGCCGTCCGCTCGGCCGCCGCTCGAGCGAGCGGACCGTTGATCGTCATTCTCTGCCCGACACGGCCGGGCAACGGCGAGGGATTCTGCGTAGTCGCCGACGAGGTTCTGCGCCATTCGCTCGAAGGCGCGACCGACGTTACTCTCCTCGACGGCCAGGCCGCGCTCGACGAATGGGGTGTTGCCGAACCGCACGACGCCGAAGCCGACCGGCTGGCCGGAATACCTTACACGCCGCAGGCCTATGCGGCGTTCGGCATGGCCGCGGGTCGCATTCATGACGCATCGAAGCGTACGCCGTACAAGGCGATCGTGTTGGACTGCGACAATACGCTGTGGGGCGGCATTTGCGGGGAGATCGGCGCCGAGGGTGTCGATGTCGGCGGCGGCTGGGCTGAGTTTCAGCGCTTTCTCGTCGAAAAAAGGGGTGCTGGGTTCCTGCTTTGCCTGTGCAGCCGCAACAATCCGGCGGACGCCCGCGCCGTCTTCGAAACGCGGAACATGCCGCTATCGCTCGACATGATTACCGCGTCTCGGATCGGCTGGGGAAGCAAGGCGGCTTACCTCGCCGAACTCTCGGATGAGCTCGGCCTCGACCTTGGCAGCATGCTGTTCATTGATGACGATCCCGCAAACGTGCTGGAAGTCGAACGACTGACCGGGGCGACGGCTCTGGTCTCGCCTTCCGACCCGGCTCAACTCATGGCGTTCGCCCAGCGTCTCTGGCCGCTCGACAAGCCGCGGATCTCGCGCGAGGACCGGATCCGGGCCGACCAATATACCGTCGAACGCGAGCGACGCCATTTGCTCGAAACGACCGACGATGGCGCACTGGACTCGTTCGTCGCGACGCTCGGGGTCGAGGTCGACAGCCGGCCGTTGGCGGAGCCTGATCTCGAACGCGCAAGCGATCTTCTGCAGCGGACCAACCAGTTCAATCTCACCTTGCACCGCCGCAGCCTCGGCGATCTCCGCGCCGCGCTTGCCGCCGGCCTCGCCGGGATGGTCGTGCGAGTACATGACCGCTTCGGCGATTACGGCCTGGTTGGTGTCATGCTCTACATGGCGCGCGGCGACACCCTCGAGGTCGACACGTTCCTGCTGAGCTGCCGGGCGCTGGCACGTGGCGTCGAGCAGACCATGGTCCGCAATTTGGCCGATATCGCCGATAAGCTGCGTTGTAACAGAGTCGCATTTCGACTGGTCGAGGGACCGCGGAACCAGCCAGCGCGGGATTTCTTCGAAACACTTCCCGATTGCAACGGAGAGGGTGTCGCGGGGGCGGCCGAGCGGTTGGTCGAGACGGAGGCGCTGCGCTGCTTCACTCTCACGACTCGGCAACGCGGTACCGCTCCTCGGATGGCCGTTTCTTCGTCCGAACGGAGCGGATCGGCGCGGGCGGCCTATGCCGCCCTTGCGCGTACGCTCCGCTCCGCCGACCAAATCGTCGCTGCGGCTCAGCCTATCAATGAACGCCGATTGACACGTGCGCCTTACGCTTCGCCGGAAAACGAACTGGAGCACTTGCTTGCAACCTTCTACGGAGACCTGTTCCGTCTTCCCGACGTGGGTCGCAACGACAGCTTCTTCGGGCTCGGCGGTAACTCACTGCAGGCCGTCCAGCTGGCGGGCCGGATTCGCCGCACGCTGGCAGCCAATGTTCAGCTGCGCGTTGTTTTCGAGAACCCGACGGTGGCCGCGCTCGCCGCCGAGGTTGCGCTGATGGTGGAGCCCGCGGAAGATGCGGACATCGAAGTGATGGAATTCTGATGCCCCGCGCGACACTCCACGTCGTCGCATGGCGCCAGGCCGATCCTCGCGAAGGGCGCCGTCCGTGACGAGCCGGAACGTGCTGAACATGCTCGCCCGCTACTTGCGGCCACACCGCGGAACCTTGTTGCTTGGTCTGATCGCTTTGACCTTTTCATCGGCGAGTTTGTTCGCAGTCGGCCTCGGGCTCAGCCGCCTGACCGATCTCGTGACCCGCGAGCGCACGGCCGTTGCTGGCCTCACTTTCGACGAAATGGCGCTGGTCGCGTTCGGCGTGCTGGCTTGTTACGCACTCGGACTGTTTCTACGCGACTTTCTGATGCGGATTGTCGGGCAGAAAGTCTCGTTCCAGCTACGTAGCGAAGTGTATCGCAACCTGCTCACGCTGGATCCGGCCTTTTACGACGTGAACTCCCACAGTGAGCTTCAGGCCAGGCTCGTTGCCGACACGCAGGAGATGGAGCGGTTAGTCGGCCAGTTCGTGCCCAATACGATCCATTACACACTTCTGTTCCTCGCGTCGGGAGCTTACGCAATCTATCTCAATCCCGATCTGGCGTTGATCATCGCTGCCTGCGTTCCCGTCGTGCTCGCGCCGGGCGCTTTTGTGACCGGTCGGCTCGCCAGGTTCGCTGGCCTGCGGCAGGGTTCGATGGCGAAAGCCGGAAGTTACGCAGCCGAGGTGCTGCGCAACTTGAAGCTGATACAGTCTTACGGTCAAGGACCCGCCAGTGGCGACCGTTACGGCGAAATGCTGAGGCAGGGCTATGACCTCGCAGCCCGTACCGTCCGGCTGGAAACGGCGCTCACCGCCATGACTTCGTTCATGGCCTATGCCGTGCTCACTCTCATCATCTGGTATGGCGGCCGCGACGTGCTGGGCGGCGCAATGGCCCCCGGTGACTTGGTCGGCTTCATCTTCTATGCCAATCTTACGACCATGGCGGTGGCCGGAATCATCACGCAATGGGCGTCGCTGCGTGCCGCAGCGGGCGCCGCCGGCCGACTGCTCGAACTTCGCGACGAACCCTCCAAGCTCGTGCGCGAGA
>JBGTNB010000495.1:0-1526 GCA_041743285.1 Gemmatimonadaceae bacterium | reverse complement strand
GAGGTCGCGAGCGGCCTGGGCCCGGTTGGCCTGCGCCTCCTGCAGCTGAAGGCGGGAATCGCTCAGCTCCGTTTGAGTCGAGATTCCTTCGCGATACCGAATCTCCGCAATTTCATACGCCCGCTGAGCCTGGCGCACGGTGCCGGTGGTGGCCGACCATCGGGCGTCCGCCTCCTCGGCGTTCGCGATGGTGTTGCGCGCATCGAGCCGGGTCTGCTCCTCCACCTGGCGGAGACGGAGTTTTGCCTGATCCACTCCCGCCCGTGCGATCATGCGGTCACCGCTCAGTCGGCCTCCCGTAAACAGCGGTAGCTGAAGCGACACCCCCACGGTCCAGTCGGTCAGGAAACGCCCCGATGGGAAGGCGTCCTCCGGGAAGTTGAGCTTGGCATACTGCGACGAAAGCACCACCGACGGCAGACTCTGCGACCGTGCCACCGCCAGCTGCCCCTCCGACGCTCTCACGTTTTCCGCGGCCTGCCGTACGGGTGCGCGACTGTCAATCGTCGTGTCGGGCGCTGCCTGTGCCACCGCGGCGATGGGAATAGCGGGCGGCGCCGTTGCTTCCGTGGTGTCGCCCAGCGAGGTCGTGAGCATCAACGGCTCATTCAGCGGGAGATTCAGGATCTGGGCAAGACGCAGATATGCCAACTCCCGCGAAGTTCGCCGCTGTATGACCGCGGGTCGCTGGTTGTCCCGCGACACCTCGGCACGAAGGAGGTCGAATTCGGGCAGGGTACCCACCTGACGGGCCAGGCGGACGTCCTTGAGGGTGCGTTCCGCCTGGTCGAGCGACGCCTGAGCGATCGTTACCAGGCGGTCGCCCAACACGGCGTCGTAGTACGCCATGGTTACGTCGAGAACGAGCTGCGCCTGCTGGGCGGTCAGCTCGGTCTCGGCACTGCGGCGGTTGGCGGCGGCGATCCGGTTCTGCGCCAGAATCCGTCCCCCGGCAAAGAGATTCTGCGACAGACTCAGCCCGAAGCTCCATTGATTCGGCTGCCCGAACGGTAGATCGGAGAAGGCACCGAACGGATCCAGAGTGCTGGCGCACTCCGCCGCCTCCTCCAGCGCAGCCAGACGCTCATCGGGGGTGGCCGCGGGATTGGGGACAAAGGTAGGACATGAAGTTGGAGCCGGGGTTCCGCCCGGTGGCGGGCTCCCGTCCCCATCCTCCGTCAGGGCGGCAAACTGGCTCTCGATCGTTCGGGTATAGCTGGCCGACCCGCTGAGCTGGGGGAAGAACTCGCTCCGGGCGCGGCGCTGATCTCCCCGCGCAGACTCGATGCCCGCGCGGGCGATGCCGATGGTCTCGCTCTCCTTGTTAGCGATCTCGAGCGCCTCGGAGAGCGTCAGCGCGCGCGGTGCTTGGCGTTCTTGGGCATCGAGCTTAGGCACCATCAAGAGCAACAGCAAACACGAAAACCCGAAAGCCCAGGAGTCTGACGCACCGCGGGATCTATGCGCCCGTGCGATAGGCCGTAGCATCAGGAACCTGCACTCCGCCTGCGCCCCACGCCGAGCCC
>JBGTNB010000494.1:0-4515 GCA_041743285.1 Gemmatimonadaceae bacterium | reverse complement strand
ACCGCGGCGAGCACCGGCGCAACGATGGGAGAAAGCCCGCGACGCGGACCGAGCAGCGAGCTCCCCGCCGATGCCGCGGCAAGCAGCATTGCCGCCGCTGCCAGAAACAGCGCGACCTCCCACGACAGCCACATCGCCGTCGACAGTCCGCCTGGAGGTGTGCTGATTCCGGCTGACAGCCGCCGCAACAGAAACGGACCTCCGGTGACTATTGACACCACGACGACCATCGGCGCCCACATGGACCTGGCCCTGAGCCTCGACCGCAGCACGACCAGCATCGCCAGCAGGACCAGCGCGCTGGCGAGACCTAACGCCCCGACGCTCGCCGTGAACGGTCCTCCCAGTCGCGCGAAGTAGACCGCCGGATCGAACAGCGGAGTGAAGCTCGACAGCAGGTTGAGTGGAACCAGCGCCAGGCAGGCAAGCGCCACCCCAATCGGCGCAAGCCGACCTGGTACTCCATGCGCCTGACGCCAGTGCGCCAGCAAATACATGAGCAGGCCGAGCGTCAGCAGTATTCCCCCGGCCGCCCGCGCACGCGCAAGACGGAAGAGGCGCGCGGCTGCTCCCTCGGGAACAGCGGCTTCGAACGCCAGCACGGTAGTGCCGTCAAAAGTATACGCATGCAGCGAATCGTCCCTCGCCAGGGCGCCGGTATCGGCAATCATTACGTCGGCCAGGCCCAGCCGGGCGGCCAGACGACCGGCAAGAGTACTCGTCAGGCGATCTGCCGGAGCCCGGGCATCCACTATCTGCGATGCGAGGGCCGCCGCTGAATCGTTGGCTTCACGCACTTCGAGCACGATGTAAAATCCGGTGCGGCGGGCCTGCACCGGGGGAGCCACCGGCTCGTAAGGCGCCACTACCCTTCCAGCCCAGGCCCACGGCGCGCCATCGCGGGCGAGAACTACGCCCTCGCCTTCGGCCGCACGAAGCGGAAGCCTTGCCAGCGCCCTGAACGCCTCTCCCCGCTCGTTTGGCGCGCTCAGCGCAGACGCGGCCAGCGACCTCAACCGTGTGACCGAACTGTCCAGCGCCGCTACAACCGCGCGCTCGCCCCGCGCGGCGAGTGACAAGCGATGCTCACTCCACCGGTCTGTGAGCTGAAGCAGATCTCGTTGCGCCACCCCCGCCGTAAGCCAGAAGGCAACCAGAATCGCCGAGGTGGCAACCGACCACCCCCTGCCTCGCCGCGGAAGCCTCCACAGCACCACTATGGCAGCAACCGTAGCAATCCCACCGAGCGCTAGATAGCGTACGCGGGGGTCTTGCAACCACGCCGCGCACCCGATCAGCGCCAGCGCGGCCATCAGGCTCCACGCCAGTTGAGGAAGTACGCCGCGTCCGGCGGTGCTGTCACCAACGAGGGTCATGTCCGCTCCAGACGATTCGACGAATTCCACTCCTCTGCTGCTCAAGTGCATGTCGGTCCGCGATGTCGAGGAGACATGCGGACGGGATCCACGGCTCATCGTACCCGTGGGTACCTGCGATCAGCACGGCCCGCATCTCCCCATCGGCACAGCCACTATCATCGCCGAACGGCTGGCCGATGCGCTATCAGGCCGGTACCAGGTTTTGCGAGCGCCAGCGCTGGAATACGGGGTCAACATCTCAACCGAACGGACCTTCTCCGGAAATAGCTCCCTTCGCAAGAAGACGCTGCATCGCGTGCTCAACGATCTCATCTCGTCGTGGGAAGCGACCGGGTTTCGCGAGTTCATCCTACTCACGGCACACGATCACGATCCGCATCAGGAGGCAATCGAAACGGCGTTCGCACTCGAAGGGCGAATTCGGGCGGTGGACGTGTTTGCCGTGGACATCTCCGACCTCCTGGAGGGTCAGCGCGAGCACATGCACGGTGGCGAAGCCGATACTTCCTTGATGCTCCATCTGGCGCCCGAGCTTGTTAAGATGGATCGCGCGCAGGATTATATGATGTCGCGCGAGGCTCTGCGCCGTTACCGCCGAGGTTGGCTGCGCGTCCCGCGAGGTAGCCCGGGCTCGATTGGTCGGCCCACCCTCGCCTCGGCGGAGAAGGGGGAGGCAATCTTCACCCGTATGCTCGACCGCATCGCCGAGCGAATCTTCCTCACCGCAGCGCCGGACGAATGAATCGGTGCCTGCGCCGGTCGATGAATGGCTCCTGCGCCGGACGAATGAACCGGCGTCCCCACGGGGGGGTATAAAGTCTCATGCGCCACATAGTTTTTCTCGCCGCGTCACTAATCGCCGCACCTATCCTCGACGCGCAAGTGACGGTCGTGGATCAAGGGCGGTTCGTGATAACACGCGACGGCCGCCGCATTGGTACCGAGGACTTCGTCATCAGACGAACTCCGGGAGCCGGAGGCGACATGCTAACGGGGACGGCCACCGTAGCCTACCAGGAGCGCCGGCTGGCCCCCGCCGTCAGAACCGACCCGAAAGGTGCGCCACTGGCGTACCAGGTGGAGATCAGGATTGGACCCGAGGTGCAGGAGAGCCTCCGTGGCCAGATCGGTCGAGGCCGCTTCAGCGCACGAGTGAGAACCCCCGGTGGCGAGAGTGCCAAGGAGTACATCGTCTCCGACGGCGCGATCATTCTCGATGATGAGATCTTTCACCAGTATTACTTTTTGGCGATGAGCGGCCGCACCGGGAGCGTGGCGGTTGTGGTTCCGCGGCGCAACGTGCAGGTCACAATGCACGTAGAGGCTGGTGCGGGGTCGGAGATGGTGGATATCGGCGGTACTCGGATGGCGGCGCGACGGCTCGAGGTTCACGATCCAGGCGGCACGATACGACAAGTCTGGCTGGACCCGCAGGGCCGCGTACTCAAGGTGACGATAGATCGAGTCACTGCCATACGAGACGAGCTCCCCGGCTGAACCCTACACGACGCCTCGCACAACGCGAGGCGTTGTTCGTTCAGGCCCTGAAACCGGTGCGTCCGCCCCCCCGTATGAGTGAACGACTCCACCGAAATCGAGGATTGCAGACGATGCGTTCCATGTTCGTACACCGCGTCGCGGCGCTCATTGCGCTCGCTCTGGCCGTTCCGGCATTCGCCACCGCGCAGGACGCGGGGGCGACGCTGACTCTTCAGGAAGCACAAGCGCTGGCGCAGCGCAATAATCCGGAGCTGGCACTTACGCGTAACTCGCGCCGCACAGCGGGCGCGGCGCTTCGCAGCGCGTATGGCGATCTGTTGCCAGGCGCCGACTTCTCTTTCTCCTCGCAGTTCCGGGAGGGAGGATCACAGCCGATCAACGGCGTGCAGTTCGAGACCGGCGACATCCGGCAGTCCTCGTACTGGCTCGGCCTGCAGTATCGCGTGAGCGGCGCCACGCTTCTGGGCCCCAGCGTTCAGCGGGCCAATTTGAACGCGGCCGAGGCCGATCTGACGGCTAACGAGGAAACGCTAAAGTCGGCTGTCGCTCAGCAGTACTTTGCCTCGCTCAAGGCGGAAGCTCAGGCGGAACTGCAGGACACGCTGGTGATTACCGCTCAGCAGCAGCTCGAGCTGGCGCGGGCGCGCGCAACGGTGGGCGCGGGAACGCAGCTCGATGTCACGCGAGCCGAAGTGGAAGTTGGACAAGCGCAGGTTGAGGCTCTCCAGGCGCACAACACGGCCGAAGTGGCGAAGCTGCGGCTTTTCTCGCTGATGGGCGTCATGCAGCCGCCGTCGGTGAGCCTTACGAGCCAATTCACGATTACGGAGCCAACGTTCTCGCTGGAACAGCTGCTTGACCAGGCGCAGGCGCGGAACCCGGCCCTCGAGGCATTGCGGGCACGGGATCACGCCGCGGGCGTGGGCGTCAAGCAAGCCCGCTCGTTGTACCTGCCAACCCTGTCGCTGAGCACCGGATGGGGCGGCTATACGTACGAGAGCACCAATCCGAATTTTCTGGTGCAGCAGGCCCAGGCAGGAACGCTGTCGCAGCGCGCAAGCTGCTTCACGACCGATTCACTTCGGGCCGGGGCCGGACTCCCAGCCCGGTCGTTCGATTGCTCAACGATCGCGTTCACTGACGCCGATCGTCAGTCGCTGTTGTCCGAAAACAAGCAGTTCCCGTTCGACTTTCAGAAGCAGCCGTTCTCGCTGACGGCCTCGGTGTCGATTCCGATCTTTGATGGCTTTACCCGGGAACAACGGGTGCAGGAAGCCGCCGCCGCACGGAGCAACGCGCAATACCGCACGCGCGCTCGCGAGCTGCAGCTGCGGCAGGATGTGACAGCCGCATATCTAACGCTTCGCACGGCACAGCAGACGGTGACGTTGCAGGAGCAGAACGCACTGCGGGCGCGCGAGGAGCTGCGCCTGGCTGAGGAACGGTATCGCGTTGGTGTGAGCACGTTCCTCGATGTGACGCAGGCGCGCGCGTCGGTGGAGCGCGCCGAGAACGAGCGTATTACCGCCATTTACGATTTCCATTCGGCGTTCGCCGCGCTCGAGAGCGCGGTCGGCCGCCCACTTCGTTGACCGGGGAACGAATATGAGCAAACGAGCCAAGTGGTCGATCGGCA
>JBGTNB010000493.1:0-2095 GCA_041743285.1 Gemmatimonadaceae bacterium | reverse complement strand
GGTGCGCAATTTTTCGCGCAGCACCTTAACCGCGGCCGTGCCGTGCGTAGGATGCTCGGCTCGGTACACGATGGCGGTACCACCCTCCCCAATCAGTTGGCGCAGGGCGTACCCGGCCAGCATCGTCCCCGAAAGATCCTCACGCGTCACGCCGCGAAGCTAACCCGCCTCGAAGGGCGCAGCAAGCAGAGACCTCCGAGTGAACACTACCGGGGGCACAGTGTACATTGCCGGTACGCGCCCTCCCCCATCAAGGTTTCGCAATGCTCGTCACCCAACCGCGCCGCAGAACGGCGGTGTTGCTGGTCGCTCTGATCGCGGCCGCCGCATGCGTTCCGCGAACCAACACCGGCACACCGCAACGGCCTGCCCCGAACGACGATAGCCCGGTGCGCAGGGGAACCGGAGGACTCGATCCCGTCGCCGCGTACGCCAACGCAGGTCTCATCGCGGAAGCGGACCCCATTCAGTTCGTTGGCGGCGTGAAGTATTTCGCCGGCGCCACCGCCGATTCCACGCTGATGATGGTCACGCTGTCGATGCCCAATCGCGATTTCACCTTCGCGCCCGAGCAGGACGGCTATCGCGGCCGCTATCAGGTGTCGATCGAACTGCGCCGCGGGGCAGAGATCGCGCTCCAGGTCGACGCACGGGACTCGGTGCGAGTCGCGAGCTACCGCGAATCCACCCGGGAAGACGAGAGCCTGATTTTTCAGCAGTTCGTGCCCGCGGCGCCCGGGCAGTACGTGCTGGCCATCTCCGTGCGCGACGAGGGGAGCGCCCGGAACGGACGTCATGAAGTGCTGGTGAACGTTCCGCGCATCACGCCGATCGGATTGTCTTCGCCGGTGGCCGTCTACGAGGCGACACCGAGGAGCTCCAGCGATTCCATCCCGGAAATGGTCGCTAATCCGAGGGCAACGGCGATCTTCGGCAGGGATACGGTCGTTCAGGTCTACCTGGAGGGATATGGACTCCCTCCCGATACCCCGGTCGCTCTCGCCGCGCTCACCGACCAGCGAGTCATCGTTTGGCGCGACACAATTGAACTCGATTCACAGTCGACTGTCATGAGTGCCAGCGTGATCAACCTGCCTGTTTCGGTACTGGGGGTGGGACGAGTCACACTGAGCGCCACGCCTCTCAACGCGGCCGACACGGTTACGGCTCCGCTGTTCGTGACATTCGGTGAGGAGTGGGCGATCAGCTCGTTCGACGAGATGCTCAGCCTTTTGCGCTTCTATGCGAGCGATGCCCGGTTGGCAAAGTTGCGCGAAACCGCCGGCGAGGAACGGGCAGCCGCGTGGGGAGCCTTTTACCGGGAAACGGACCCCGATCCGCGGACCCCAGAGCACGAAGCACTCAGGACGTACTTTACCCGGGTGCGGATCGCCAACCAGCGGTTCGGAGACGAGGGAACGTCTGGATGGCTGTCCGACCGTGGCGAGGTGTACGTGACGCTGGGCGAGCCCGACCAGATACTGGAGCAGGGGGACAACAGCTTCAATCAGCGTGGGCGAGCGCAGATGTGGCGTTACAACCAGCAGCGGCTGCAGCTCGTGTTCATCGACCAGTCGGGCTTCGGGCGGTGGCGCCTAACGACCGGCAGCGAGGCAGACTTCGATGCGGCGGCGCAGCAGTTGCGCAAATAATCGCCGCCACTCCGCCTGGTGAGGGCACGCTTTCTGAATGCGTGAGAGGCGTGCCCAGATCATGCCTCATTCTGCTGCTCCTTCTCTGCGCGACGACGTGCAGTCCGGCGCGACCGGAGCCTTCCGACTCGCCGAACGGCACAGTTGCCGCCGAAGCGCCGCCTCAGGCCCCCGCGCTCGATCCGCTCGTCGACAGCGCGCGAGCCCTGCTATCCGCGGGAAGGTCATGGGCCGCCTATCGACTGCTGGCCCCGGCACTGAAGGATCCGGCGCGCCGTTCGCCACAGGTGGTGCTCACCGCGGCAACGGCCGCTGCCGCGTGGGGGGGATGGGCGCACGTAGACGAGCTCCTAGGCGCTGCAGCCTGGCCTGAAACGGGGGAAGGGGGAGCGGCTCATCAGCTCCTCGCACGCGCCGCACTTGCCGCTTCGCGTGACTCGGCC
>JBGTNB010000492.1:0-3298 GCA_041743285.1 Gemmatimonadaceae bacterium | reverse complement strand
GGCCCTCGCTCAGGTGGGGACCCGTGGCGAGGTCAAGCTGGAGATGGCGCAGAACTACTGGGACGAGATGGGGAACGGAAAAAGTCACAAGGTGCACACACACATGTTCCACCGCCTCGCGCAGGATCTCGGCGTCGAGGCGCCGGGCGCGCATGAGCTTCCCTGGCAGGTACTTTCCGGCGTCAACGTGATGCTCTGGGCCGCGATCTCGCGACGTAACGCGTTCAGAGCGCAGGGCGCGCTTGGCGCGGTGGAGCTCCTCGCCCCGCAGCGCTGCACGCGAGTCGTCCATGGCGCGTTGCGCGTAGGCATCGAGAAGCGCACCATGCTTTACTATGGCGCCCATGCGATCATCGACGTGGGGCACGCCGAGGGGTGGCTCGCGCACGTGGTACGCCCCCAGGTCGCCGAGCTCCCAGAGTCGCGGCTCGGCATAGCCGAAGGGTTGATTGTGCGAGCGGATGCGAGTCTCGACTACTTCGACTGGTGCCTGGCGGAGATGAGACAACGTTCCGCCGACGCTCGGCGCCCCCTCCGTGCGCCGCAAGGTTCATCGCGATCGGGGTGAGGGCGGAGCAGGTACACGAGAGCTGGCTCGCTCGCTCGCATTCGATCTGGTAAGCTACAGTCGTTGCAGTGGAGGCTCAGCCTCCATCCTACGCGTGCAACTTCATGTCTCATCCGGAACTGTCCGGAATTCTGGCAACAGTCCAGTGGTTGCAGCGCGCATTACGAGTTAGAGGACATCTAAAATGTGCCGAAACATCAAGACGCTCGCCAACTTCGAGCCGCCGGCGACCGAGGACGAGATCCGGGCGTCCGCTCTCCAGTTCGTGCGTAAATTGAGCGGAACCAACAAGCCCTCCCGCGCGAACGAGTCGGCATTCAATCGCGCGGTGGAGGAAGTGACGGAGGCGGCGAACCGCCTGATTCATTCTCTTCAGACGAGCGCGCCACCGCGCGATCGCGAGGAGGAGCGCATCAAGGCGCGGGAGCGGACGCGCAAGCGCTTCGCCCAAAGTTAGGTAGTCGTGCCGTATCGATAGTCGTGACACGATCACAAACACGCATTCGGAGTTGCCTCGTATGAACCATTCCCATCGGTTCGCAGTCGTACTGGCCCTCGCCACTACGACGGTCGCTCTATCGGCACAATCGCCAAGCCCGGTGCCTGCGCCCCCGCCCGCGGCTCAGCAGATTGCTGCTGCGGTGCTTCCACTCCCGGTAGAATTTCGGGAGAGCGCACGCGTGATGGGCTACCGGCCCAACGAGAAAGGACTGGTGACCCTGCGTAACGGCGCCGGCCCCTTCAACTGCCTAGCCAGCGACCCGGCGCAGCAGCAGTTCCACGTCGCCTGCTACCATGAGTCCCTGGAGCCGTTCATGGCGCGTGGGCGAGCGCTCCGGGCCCATGGAACAACCGGTGATCAGGTCGACACGGTACGGTTCGCGGAAGTGAAGTCGGGAAAACTGGTTATGCCATCACAGCCTGCCGCGCTTTATTCGCTTAGCGGACCAGCTGGCGCGTTCGACGCGGCAACCGGTACGGCCCCGGGTGCGCGCTCCCTCTTCGTGATCTACATCTCGGGGGCGACGCCGGAATCGACAGGGCTGTCCGCCAAGCCGGTGCAGGGCGCCCCTTGGATCATGTACCCTGGAACGCCCAAGGCGCACATCATGCTCGTGCCCCGGATGTAAGCACGCGGGACGGTTGGCTTGGCCGCAATAAGGCAGCAATGGCTGGATTCTTTCGCCGGCGGCGACGAGCCCGTGTAAGTCAACAGCCATTTCCCGATGGCTGGCAATCGATTCTCGAGCGCAACGTGCCTATCTACGCTCGGCTATCGCCTGACGCGCAAGCCGAGCTCCGTGCGCACGTGCAGGTGCTGCTCGACGAAAAACACTTCGAAGGGTGCGGCGGGTTGGAGATCAACGATGAAATCCGCGTTACAATCGCCGCGCACGCGGGGTTGCTACTTCTTGGCCGCCAAGCGGAATACTATCCTGGCCTCTACTCCGTGCTCGTGTATCCTGGCGCCTATCGTGCGCCGTTGCGAGAGCATCACGAAGGCGGCATAGTCACCGAGGGCGAGGAGGAGCGGTTAGGCGAGTCATGGGAGCAGGGCGCGCTCGTGCTGGCGTGGGATTCCGCCCGCTCCGAGGCGCGCGACGTGAATGATGGCAGTAACGTGATTCTGCATGAATTCGCCCACCAACTGGATACGGAGGATGGCGCTGCCGACGGTGTGCCGGTTCTCGACCGCCGCAGCGACTACTCCGCATGGGCGCGCGCACTCCGCGCCGAGTACGAGCGGCTGCGTGAGACCCCGCACCTGAGCATGCTGGACGAATATGGAGCGACCGACCCGGCGGAGTTCTTTGCCGTCGCAACCGAGGCGTTTTTCGAGCAGCCGCGGCTCCTTCGCAGACGGCACCCGGAACTTTACGGGGAGCTGAGCCGGTTTTACCGAGTGGACCTGGCGACCAAGTCCGGCGACTGATGAACCCCGCTGCGAGTTCTACGGGACCGAAAAGCCGCAAACATCTGAGCAGGAAACACAGCCATGAGCAACCACTCATTGCATTCCCAGACCGACGACTCCTCGACCGCAAGTTATGGGATTCGGCCTCCCGTTTACCGGCTGCCTGACGACGCACGACCGGGCAGGGTTCGCCTCCAAGTGGCGGACCTCGGTCGCTCGCTCGAGTTCTATCAATCGATCATGGGCTTCGATTTGATCGGCCAGTCCGGCTCTACTGCAACGCTCGGCACACCCGGCGACGACACCGCAATCGTGGAACTCGCCGAACGGGCCGGTGCGCATCCCGTGCCGCCGCGAGGGCGGCTCGGGCTTTTTCATTACGCGATCCTCCTTCCCGATCGCGCATCGCTTGGAAGATTCATCGCGCACCTGGCGTCGAAACGCGTTCCCGCCGGGTCGTCCGATCATCTCGTTAGCGAAGCGCTGTATCTCAGCGATCCAGACGGATTAGGGATCGAAGTCTATTCAGACAGACCGCGCGCTGAATGGCGAGCACAGGACCGGCAACTCGTCATGGCGACGCTGCCTCTCGATATCGACGATCTGCTGCGTGCTTCCGGAGGCGCGTCATGGTCAGAGATGCCGGCAGGTACGCGCATCGGACACGTGCATCTTCACGTCGGCGACATCGAGCAGGCCGCGCTGTTCTATCATGATGCGCTAGGGCTCGACAAGGTAGTGTGGAGTTATCCCCGAGCCCTGTTTCTGTCCGCGGGTGGATACCACCATCACCTTGGCGTGAACACATGGGCTGG
>JBGTNB010000491.1:0-5144 GCA_041743285.1 Gemmatimonadaceae bacterium | reverse complement strand
CGATCTGTCGATCGGCCGCGCGCCGACGGGTCGCTTCGAGCCGCTCCAGGCGGAGAGCCTCCGCCGGGGCCTACGGCTCAGCCGCGCGCCGGCGGCTGTCGAGATTCCGCCAGAGTACCCTTCTCGCGGTCGCGGTAACGGGCCTTGCACTCATGCTTTGGGGCGCGGATACGGGGGAGGGTCAAGCACCGGCCGATACAACTCCAGCAGCGGAGACTACGTTCGTTGCGGACACCCCCTTGGTCGATACCGCCCGGGATGTTTCCGCCGCCGTCGGCGAGGCGACGAGCACGCTGCGAGAGCTCGGCCGCGGCGCCTATCGACTAGCACCCAAGATCGGCATTGCTGTTGGACTGCTCGTTGCGGTCGCGTTCCTCACCCGTGTGGTGCGCGCGCTTCTGCGTCGCGCGTCCAGAAGCTGGCAGCGAGCGCAGGCCTTCAGCGCACTCGTCAGCGTGGTGCTCTGGCTCCTTACCATTGGCGCGGCGCTCGCAATACTCGCCGGCGATGCGCGCGCCCTTCTCGGATCCGTAGGCCTCGTGGGGCTCGCACTCTCCTGGGCGCTCCAAGCGCCTATCGAGAGCTTTACCGGATGGCTGCTGAACTCGTTCCGCTCGTACTACCGGGTGGGCGACCGGATCGCGGTGGGTGATGTGTTCGGCGATGTCTACTCAATCGATTTGCTGACGACGACCGTGTGGGAAGCAGGGGGAGAGCACAAGGCGGTGCAAGGGGCGCAACCCACCGGCGCCATCATCACCTTCCCCAATTCAGAGGTGCTTCGCGCCAACATCATCAACTACACGCGCGACTTCCCCTACGTGTGGGATGAGATCACGGTAGGCATCAGGAACGAGAGCGACCTCCAGCTGGCTCTCGAGGTCATTAGCGAGGTGGCGGAAAGCACCGTCGGCAGGGATATGGCCGCGCCGGCGGCGACGTACACAAGTCTGCTTCGCGACGCACGCTTGCCGCTCGAGATATCGGACAAGCCACAGCTCTACATATCGCCGACGGATGCCTGGATGGACGTCACCGTGCGCTACCTCGTCAACGCCCGCCAGCGGCGTAAAACCGCTAGTGTTCTCCACCTGGCCATCGCCGCCCGACTCGCCGAACCGCCATACAACAACCGGATCAAGCCGTCGTATCCGCGAATGGAGGTTGCCGTTCCCGGGCGGCCCTTTGATGCGTCCGACGTGAATGGATCGGTGACCTAACGGTCGCACGGCGCGTCACCCCTGCCAAGGGTGGCGCCAGTTCGAGACGGCAATTAACGTCCATTCGGGTGCCCTCACTCTCCCGCAACGACCTTCATCAGATCTCTACGGATGCAATCGCTTGCCCGGGTAGCGTACGCACTTGCCCTTGTCGCCGCCCTCGGTTCCGCCGCCCGGCCCGCCGGAGCACAGCAGCTTCCGGTTGGAACTGCTGACGTCTTCCGCCGCCACGCCGACCGGGTCGTCCGCATTCAGGTCGTCGAGTCAGGCTCGGCAGCCAAATCCACGCTGGGCAGCGGATTCTTCGTCGGCGACGGGCTGCTCGTAACCAACTACCACGTCATCTCGAGGCTGGTCACCGACAGCGCACGCCACCGTGCCGAGCTCACCGACACTCGCGGCGAGACGCATCCGGTGCGGGTGGTTGCGATCGACGTAGTTCACGATCTGGCAGTGGTTCACTCCGATGCCGTACCGGTGAGCACCTTCGAGATCCAGCCGGTGACACTCGACCAGGGGGAGCGCCTGTACGCCCTGGGTCATCCGCACGACCTCGGCCTAACGATTACCGAGGGTACGTACAACGGTCCGCTCAAGTACGTGCTCTATCCGAAGATACTCTTCTCCGGCTCGCTCAATCCGGGGATGAGCGGCGGGCCGGCCATCGATACCGGAGGACGCGTCGTTGGGGTGAACGTGAGCACGGCCGGCAACGAGATCAGCTTTCTCGTCCCGGTCGACCGGGTCATCGCGTTGCTCGAGCGCGTGCGGCGCCAGGACGCGCGCGCACGACCCTCTCTGCTCTCGGAGGCCGCGCTCCAGCTCCGCGCTTACCAGGACATCTACATCGCCCGGATATTCTCCGATTCCATCAAGAGAGTGACGCTCGGCCGTTTCTCGCTTCCCACCGAGCCGGCGCCGTTCTTCAAGTGCTGGGCGGATGCCGATCGTGACGAAGACGATCCGTACGAGTCGGTGCAGCACTTCTGCTCGACCGACGACCATGTTTTCATCTCGGGAGAGCAGTCCACCGGTCTGCTGTCGCTCAGTCACGAGCTCATCATCAACAAGACGCTGAATCCGTTTCGCTTTCACGCGCTTTATACAGGCACCTTGCAGAACGTGCTCGATAGCGACATTCCATTTGCCGACGCGGATGCCGTAACGCCTTACAGGTGCGAGACTCGCAACGTTAGGCGAGATGAGATCACTCTGCTCACCGTGTTCTGCCTGAGGAAGTATCGCAAGCTCGATGGACTCTACGACGCGTTGATCAAGGCGGCCGTCCTCGGCACCTCTGAAACCGGGCTCGTGTCCACGCTGTCTTTGTCGGGCGTCACCTTCGAGAACGCCCACGTGCTCGCGCGGCGCTACCTGGAGCAGATCGCGTGGACCGACCAGTAATCGCGAACGTGCTCGGCACGCCACTCACCCCTGACGCCAACGGGCAGTCGGCGGGTGAGCACGAAAGCGCGAGCGAGCCAGCCTCTTCACCAGCCCCCGTCGAGCGGCCGTTAGTCGTCGAGGTGCTCGGGCCTCATGGGCAGCTACGCAGCCGTACGCGGCTTACATCGCTGCCCGCCGTGATAGGCCGCGGCTATGGAAGTGATGTGCTGATCGACGATCCACACGTCTGCCCGCGGCACGCCGAGCTGGCGCGCGACGATCGGGGCAGCTTGGTGCTGCGCGATCTGGGGAGCGTCAACGGCATCGGCGGGCCCTCCGGCAGTACCCGCGATGCTTCCATCGCGCTTTCCTCGGGCGACAGGGTAAAACTCGGCGCCATCTCGATTAGGGTCTTGGAGCTCGACCATCCGGTGGCCCCGGCCACTCCGCTATCCGCGTCGGGAAGCATAACGTCTTCGATCCTGCAGCCCTGGCGCGCTCTGGCGATCTGCGCCGGCGCATGGCTGGCACTCGCGTTGATCAGCTATCAGGCCTCGGCGGAAAGCGAGGCGGTCGTTTCGGCCGTGCAGCAGTCGGTGTACACGTTCGTCGTAATCGCGCTATGGGCGGGCGGCTGGGCGCTGGCGACACGCATTGTCTCCCACCGGTTCAGCGTGCTGTCGCACGCGGCGTGGGCCGCCGGTCTCGTGACATTGATGCTCGTAGTCATGGCCGCGGATGAGTGGCTCGATTTTCTGTTCCCCGGACTCCGCATGGCGTCGCTGCTCACCGGCGTCGGCGCAATGCTCCTCCTGCCGATGCTCGTCGCCGGGCATCTCGAGATCGCGTCAGGCATGTCGCGCGCCAGGCGATGGCGCGCCGCGTTCATTACAGGCGCGATCGCCGCGGCCTTCATCGTTGTCCTTTCGCTGGGCGACGATGACTCGCGCAACACGCGGGCGCTCGACTATTCCGGCAACCTCAAGCCGTTGCCGGCGCGAGTGGTACCGGCCGGTACACTCGACGATTTCATGGAGTCGGTTGCCGAGCTGCGCGACGAGGTCGATGAGCTGGCCGAGGAGGAAGAGCCGTTCACGAGCGAGTCTGACGAGCCTCGTCAACCAGCTGAGCCAGACGCTCCAGCGCCTGACGAGGACTGAGCTCGTCGACGTCCAGCTCCCTTAGAGCTGCTAGCACCGGGTGTGGCGGCGCCGCGGCAAACAGTCCCAACTGCGGGTCCGCGGCGGGTGCCGCCGCACGACCGCCGATCAAATGGCCGCTCTCGAGCAGCTTGAGCACCTGCCGCGCCCGGGCTAGCACCTGTCGCGGAATTCCCGCGAGCCGCCCAACCTCTATTCCGTAAGAGCGGTCGGCACCCCCCGGGCGAAGAGAATGCAGAAACAGTATCTCGTCGCCCACCTCGCGCACGGCGACGGTGAAGTTTCGCACCGCCGGCAGCTCGTCGGCCAACTGCGTGAGCTCGTGATAGTGAGTGGCAAAGATCGTCTTGCAGCCAATGGCGTTATGCAGGTGCTCGCTGACCGCCCAGGCAATCGATACCCCGTCGTAGGTCGCCGTGCCGCGGCCGATCTCGTCGAGAAGCACCAGCGACCGTGCCGTCGCTGTGTTGAGAATCGCGGCTGTCTCGGCCATCTCGACCATGAACGTGGACTGCCCGCGCACCAGGTTGTCGCTCGCTCCCACGCGGGTGAATACGCGGTCGCACACGCCAACCGTGGCAGCCGACGCCGGCACGAAAGCCCCCATCTGCGCCATCAGCACGATCAACCCCACCTGGCGGAGTATGGTGCTCTTGCCGGCCCTGTTGGGACCGGTAAGAATGATCAGCCGCGCATCTGGCGTTAGGTATACGTCGTTGGGGATGAACTTGTCCCGCGGCATCATCCGCTCGACAACCGGATGCCGGCCCGCCTCGATCCATAACGCCAACTCGTCGGTGAGTACGGGCCGGACATATGCCTCCCGCTCGGCTACGTCGGCGAGAGTGGCGAGCACATCCAGCTGTGCCACAGCTGCGGCCGCGCACTGCAGCCGGGCGACCTCGGCGCCGATGCGCGCACGGATACGCTCGAAGAGCGCCCGCTCCAGAGTTTCTATCCGATCGGCTGCTGTGAGGACCTTCTCCTCGAACGACTTGAGCTCCGGCGTCACGTAGCGCTCGGCGCCGGCCAGCGTCTGCCGGCGCTGGTAGCGATCGGGTACCAGCTGCCTGTGCGAGTTGGTGACCTCGATGAAATAGCCGAACACGCGATTGTAGCCGACCTTGAGAGATTGAATGCCGGTGGTGGCGCGCTCCTCGGCCTGGATGGCGGCAATGCCATCCTTGCCGCCGTCGCGCAGCGCTCGCGCAGCATCGAGCTCGGGGTCCACACCGTTTCTGATAGCCGGCTCATCGCCTATCGCTACCGGCGGGCGCTCGACCAGCGCATTGGAGACGGCGGTGTGCAATTCAGCGCAGGCATCCCAGCGGGCCAGCACGCCGGCGATCACGCCCTTGCCGCCGATGCGGCGGGCCGC
>JBGTNB010000490.1:0-2501 GCA_041743285.1 Gemmatimonadaceae bacterium | reverse complement strand
GATCCACTTCGTCACCGGCGTCTTCGCCGGCCTGAAGCTGATCGGCTTCGCGATCTGGGAGCGGCGCACCGGCGCCGGCCGCAACGTCACGTTCCCGGCTCGCCAGTACTCGGTGAACGGCGAGCGACGCAGCTTCGCGCTGCTGCGGCCGGTCGCCGACACGAACGCACAGGACGTCGTGCGTGACCTGATCCTCTCCGCCTACACGGAGTACGAAAAGGCGGCGTGAGCCGCCTCAGCTACCGGAGCGTCTCCGGGCGCTCCGGTGGTTCCATGTGCTACCTGTCGATTCCGCCAGAGGGCCATTGCGCCTGTGCTACTCGACGCAGGAGGGCACGCGCGAAGCTGGACAAGTCGACACCGCGCTTCGCGCCCTTTCCGGGACGACGGACGGTCAGAGTTGCACCGAGCGTCACCTCGGCGCGCCGGAGGTACCCCCATGCGTGCCGGTACGACCAGCCGACATCTTCCGCGGCACGAGCGAGAGAGCCTCGAATCGCGATCGCCCTGAGCAGGCCGATGCCACCTTCACCGATCGCAAAGCGTCCGTCTACCTCAAACCAGTACTTGGTCCGAAGGTTGAGCGGTGGACGTTTCGATCGAATCGGCTGAGGGATCCGGGGCATTGGTTCAGTGTACGTCTATGTTTGGCGGAACCGTTTGACGCCGAGACGTGCGACGCCTGATGCTGGCCGAATGCGCGACGCGATCCCTAGCCCGGAGCCTTCTCTCGGCGCTTTGGCGTGGGTCATTGCGCGGGATGCGAATCGGACGTTCGGCGGCGGCACAGCGTCATCTGAAGTGCTCCGCCGTACGCTAGTTCGGCGCGGTTGGCTCAGTGACGACGACCATCGCCAGTTGTACGCACTCTCGCGACTGACACCAGGGACGAACCTGCTCTCCTATTGCACTGCCGTCGGGTGGCACTCGCGAGGCATTCGGGGTGCGATCGTCACGTGGCTCGCAGCGTCCATTCCCTGTTCGATCGTCGCGCTGGGAGCCACTGTGCTCTATGACCGTCTCGCGGACTCGCCGACTTTCTCGCTGGCAGTGCTGCTTGCGACGACCATCGCTCTCGCCCTGCTCGCCGCAAGCGTGTGGCACCTCGCCAAACCCCATGTGACCTGGAACGCAGCTCCCCGGTCCATCGCTATCGTCCTGCTCGTATTGGGTCTGGTGACCCTGGGAGGCACTCCCATATACGTGCTGCTAATTGCAGCCGCAGCCGGCGCCTCCTGGCCGTCACGCCCATGAGCGCGCTCACCCTCTATTTGGTTCTTCTCAAGGCCACGCTCGCGTCATTCAGCGGATTCGGATCGCTACCCCAAGTTCGCGAGGATCTCGTGCTCCGACGTCATGCGATCACCGATGCTGCACTGAATCGAGCGGTGCTCGTCGCACGTACGACGCCGGGGCCGATGGGTGTGTACGTGGTGAGCGTGGGCTACGAAGCGGCGGGGCTCTCCGGCGCGGTCGCTGGATGGCTGGCGCTCGCGACGCCCGCGCTACTTGTCGTGCCTTTGTGTGGCGCCGCTGCCAGATTCCTGAATCACCGTCGCGTGCGCGGTGCGATCTCGGCGCTTGTCCTCGCTAGCGCGGTGCTGATCGTGGCGGCAGGCGTTCCCTTGATAAACGAACTCTTTGTCCGCTGGACCGCCCTGATCGGTTTATGAGGTCGGATCCAGTCTGATTCCACGGGAGGGAGTGGCGACCGATCCCTGCAATAACGAACGGACATCCCTGTTGAGCGTTGTTGATTCCGTTCCGGTGATTTTGGGTCGAGTGCTACCCGGCATGGTGGCCTTGCCGTCCCTGCGGAACGCCGCGCCGTGATAGCCGCCGTTCGCGGATGACCACCTCGCGCACCTGATCGACCACAACGGGCTACCGCGTCCTTTGAACCTCTCTGCCCCCCAGTCGCGACAGCGTCCGTCCGGCATCCCTCGACGCAGCCCGGCCGCCAGCGAAGGACGGTGTCATGCAGTGGTCAACCGGCACAGCCGGCCTCGCCACGCGAGCGTGTCACGGCCACTGCAACTCGCCACCGTCTCGGCCAGGCTCCGTCTCGGCTCGTGTCCCGTGCGCGGGCCGCGGTTCCTCAATCGCGAAGGAACCGCAACCCGCGCACATGGAGGACACGCCAATGCAGACGGACACCATCACGCTACGAGAGCTGACGATTCGATACGCGCCGAAGACCGATGCTAATGGGCAGCCGTTCGTGGTGGGCCGCAAGCTGACGACGCCCGCAGAATGCGGTTCAATACTCCTGCAGCTGCTGCAGGATCAGCCATGCGAGGTGTTTGCGATCCTGTGCCTGTCGACCAAGCACCGCGTGATCGCGTATCACGAAGTCAGCCGCGGCACGCTGGACGCGACGCTGGTCCATCCGCGTGAGGTCTTTAAGGCGGCGTTATTGGCGAATGCGGCGGCGATCGTGCTTTGTCACAATCATCCAAGCGGTGAGCCGACGCCCAGTCCCGACGACCTTCAGTTGACCC
>JBGTNB010000489.1:0-2800 GCA_041743285.1 Gemmatimonadaceae bacterium | reverse complement strand
GCGTACACCGAGACGATGTGCGGATGCCGCAGCCGCGCCACGGTGCGAGCCTCCTGGAGGAAGCGCGCCCGGAACGACTTGGCCGTGCTCAGCTCTGGGGAGATCACCTTGATCGCGACCGCGCGGTCCAGCGTCAGGTCGCGCCCAAGAAAGACGCTCCCCATGCCGCCCGCGCCTAGCGCGCGCTCGACTTCGTACTGCGTGCCAAGCGCCGCGCGCACTTGCTCGATAAGCCCGGAGGGGACGGGTTCGCTCATGTACTGCAAAATGACATTGGCCGCGATGTTTAGCTATGGCGCGAATCGTTGCACCCATGCGCTCATAGACTCCATACCCCTCGGCGATCGACGCGGTTTCGCGTCCTACTGTAAGGAGTTGGTGGCGGCTGAAACGCGAGCCGTGTAAAGAACGGGTCCGCGCGCATAGATGAACTGACCATTCTCGTTCCACGCACCGGCACTGGCGCGCAGCGCGTCGGCGCGGCCGATCAGACTGTCCACCGGAGCTATCGTTCCGCTTCGCAAGTGCAGCAGGTACCAGCTCGGATTCAGTCGGTCGCCCGACGTGCTGCGCGCCGTGACGTAGAACGCGATGAGCGAATCCGCAGGCGCGGGGGCGAACGAAGTCACCGTGTACCGAAGCTGGCCCTGGTGCGGAACCCCTTCCGGCTGGCCGCGGATTGAATCGATGTAGGCGGTTGCCCTGGCACGCGCATTGTTCTCCCACCCACGATTCTCCGACGCCGCCGGAGGGACCGTGTCGTGAGCTGCTTCGAGATGCTCGAGCGAATCGGCGTGAACATTCACAATCGCATGCACGCCCGAAGCACCGGTTGACTGAAACACGAGGCGATGATCGGCACCCCACCAGACTTCCCCAACCGAATCCGGCCAAACCAGCTCGACGCGCTGCGACTGGGGCTCTAGCAGGGCCAGCCCAGCGCTGATACCCCGCGCCGGATCGGCAAACACAATTGCCACGGTCTGACCGTCCGGCTCGGGAATCAGCCGGACCACGTACGCGGAATCGCTCAACGAGTCGCGCCCGATGTGCCGAACCGACGCCAGTGAATCCTGCTCGATGAAGAACGATTCGGCGTTGCTCTCGAGCTGAACCTTCTCCGGTGCCTGCTCGCATGCGCCGGCCAGCATCAAAAGCGTCACCGCCAGAACCACAGGTGCTCGTCTCATGCCCAGACGGATTGCAAGAGCCGGGCGAGACAGGCGGGCTCAGCTTCAAGTACTGGTCCCGCGGAGCTGGGCTGCTCGGTTGAACGCCCTTGCTGACGGAGCCGTCGCCGCCCTGCCTGACGATTACGCGGTTGGGTGACGCGCGACTGACTTGCGAATCGCATAGTACCGTCGACGTCGAGATGAGTGGTTTGTCCTCGCATCTCTCCTCTCATCTGGCTTGTCCCATGATACCCCGAAGCTGAGATGAGTGGCGTGTCCTCGCATCTCGCTTCTCTCATCTCTTTGTACCATCGCCCCACAGGAGACCCCATGTCGCTGCAGCCATCTCGCTATGCGCTCACGCCGGTCGCCACTCTCCTTACACGCGATGAAAGGATGCGCGTCGACGCCGCCGGCGAAGGACTGTTCTATACGATGCATCGCGATTCCGTCGATCAGCTGATGCACGATCTGCGGCAGCGCAGCGTTGGAGCGGTACTGGTCTCGGTAAATCGATGCGACGACCGCGCGGTGGCATCGCTGGCGCGAGTGGTGCGAGAATTTCCCCGAGTCTCCACCGTGGCGATTCTGTCGCAGGTCGATGTAGCTACGCCGCGAGCCGTATTGTCGCTAGGCGGATCGGGTATCCGCACACTGATCGATGTGCGGCAGCCTGCCGGATGGCGGGAGCTCCGAACAGTCATCATGGCCGAGCGAACCTCCGAGATCGAGCAGCTCGCGCTCGCAAGGTTGGCAGCGGATCTGGCCGGCGCCACGGACGGTTGCACGCAATTCTTCGCGCTGCTGTTCGGCCGGCCAGTCCGCGTCGCCACCGTGCGCCGCCTCGCCGTCCATTTGGGTGTCGTCACCAGCACGCTGATGAGCCGCTTCTTTCGGCTCAAGCTTCCCGCCCCCAAGAAGTACCTCGCCTACGCGCGCCTGGTCCATGCGGCGCGGCTGTTCGAGAACCCCGGCCTATCGATAGCCAATGTCGCCAACCACCTGGAGTATTCCTCGCCGCAGAGCTTCGGCCGGCACGTGCACACACTCCTCGGTCTGACGGCGACGGCCTTCCGGCACCGCTACGACGGCGAAGGAATGCTCGATCATTTTCGCGCGCGGCTCGTCATGCCGTACCTTACGACACTCCGCCTTTTCGATCCGGTCGGCGGCAACACAAGTCCCGCCGTGCGCCGGGTGATGTCCGATGCAACAGCCCGCGCCTCACAACGAGAGAGTGCGGTGCCGCTTGCCACACGTGATCCGGAACCGGCGAGCCTCAGACGAGCGGTCGCCGAAACGGTCGAGCGCTAACCCACCCGACGCAATGCGGAGGGCTGCGGGCCTGACGAGGCGGAGCGCTCCGCTGGTCCCCATTCTGCGGGACGCTCCTGCACCACGCTGAAATGTGCGATCGCCTGCCGCAGCCGCTCGGCCAGTTCGGCGAGCTGCTGCGCCGTGCCCGTCACTTCGATCAAGGCCGAGCTGTGTTCGGCGCCGGCGCGTGACGCCCGGCTCGCCCGCTCGCCGACTTCTCCGGATACCGCGTCGCTCTGCTCCAGCGCCTGCGAGAGATCGGCCATCGCCGAGGCCTGCTCGCGTGATACCGCAGCCGCCGCGGCGACCCC
>JBGTNB010000488.1:0-5286 GCA_041743285.1 Gemmatimonadaceae bacterium | reverse complement strand
GCTCGTGCAGGCCGGGCGGTATGCGAGCGGCGGCCGCGCACTGACCGCGACCTGAGGCCGGCGATTAGTTCGGCGGCGATGCGGTGGCAGCGTGGCGGCCACGCGCCTTTCGAGGGTCCATAGCGGCGTCCGCTCCATCATTTGCCGCCGCCAGGAGATGCAGGTTCGATGTCCCCATTACGACTCGTGTGGCCTTCCGCCGAGCTCCTGCCGAGCTACATCGCGGCACTCGAGCGTGGCTGGTCGCCGGAGACGCAGCGGCCCGAGGCGCGGTTCGATGAACTCGAGCGGGTGGCGCGCGATCCCGACGGGTTTCTCGCGCTGCTCGTGGACCCCGAAGGTGCAGGGCCGCCGATCCGGCTGCCTGACGGGTCCTTCGTTCCCCGGCTGCCTGGCTATCGCAAGTGGATGTGGGACGATGAGTTCAGCGGCTCGATCTCCCTGCGGTGGCAGCCCGGCACGACCGATCTGCCGCCGCACTGCCTTGGCCACATCGGCTATTCCGTGGTGCCGTGGAAGCGCCGGCTCGGCTATGCGACGCGCGCGCTCGCTCTCCTTCTTCCCGACGCGCGCGACCTGGGGCTACCGTTCGTCGAGATCACGACGGACGAGGTCAACGTCGCATCGCAGCGGGTCATCACCTCGAGCGGCGGCGAGCTGCTCGAGCGGTTCAGCGGGCCGGCGAATCGCGGCGGGTCGCCGATGCTGCGATACCGTATCAGATTGTAATCGTGATCGATTTCCGCTCCGGACGGTCCGTCGCCTGTGCCGTCGCTCTCGCTATGATGATCGCCGCAAGTTGCGTGAGGCCCGCCGGGATACCGCCGGCACTCGCGGCGTGCCCCGCGCCCAGGCAACCGACCGACGATTGGCGGGCGGTGCCCGAGTCGGCGGGGGTGAGCTTCCGCATCCCTCCCGCCTTCGTGGAGCAGCCTAGCGACGAAGGCGCGCACCGATTCTACCTGCGCGGCGACTTCTCCGAGTATCTCCTGGCGGGCTTCATCGCATCCTCCTCTCCGGCGGAGACGATGGGCCGTGCGCCTGGTCCGGGGATGATGGAGATGACGCAGTGCGTCGACTCGATCGGCGGGCGGCATGCGCTAGTGCAGGCATGGCGCACTCGCGACGGGACGTTCCGCGACGGGCAGCGCCTAGATCGCTACGACGTCTTCGCGGTCGTGCCGGTGAGCCCCGAGCTCCGGTTCTACATCGCCAGCGGCAGTCACCGCCGCGAGACGCAGCAGTTGGCACTCGCTGCTGTGCGGACGATCGTCGTCGCGCCGGCGCCGCCGGATACGACTCGTTAGGAGCGCCGGTGTCGCGATGGTTCCGTTAGCAATTGGGAACTAGGAATTAGGAATTAGGAAATAGGGGTGGTGTGCGTCGATTTAGTGGTAGTGGCAATAGGGATCGAATTGGCGTTCGTGTGCGTCGATTGGAATTCGAGCGGCGGAAGGATCGAGATTCACAACCACTCCCGCCGATGAGCCATAGCGGTGGGTCGCAACCGAACGAATCGCCGCCTCTGTGCCTCTCATCCACGGCAGTACTCGTATCAGAAGTACCATTCCAACCGAGGAGGCATCGATGAACGGCTCTCCCCCCACGCGCAGCGCGGCGGCGCAACCAACTTCCTTCACCCGCTCGACTGCGATCGCCGTCTGGATCTTCGCCGTTGTCGAAGCGATCGGCATCGCCATCGCCCTGTGGAGTTCCTCGTGAGGCCAGATTTCTCTGCCACCTGCGCCGGGAGTCATAACTACCATGAGTAACCAGCGTCCCGACGACATCGTTACCGGAGTGCTCGATCGCATGGAGTCCCATGCGCGCACGCGAAGGCTCGCAATCCTCGGGGCTGCAATGGCGGAGGGGGTCCTTCTGGTGATCGCGATCATAACGCTCGACTGGGAGAACCGCACGCAGGTGCTCATGCTCATCTTCGCCGTGCTCGGCTACACGATCATCGTGCTCGGCCTCGTGGCCCTCGGCGCACATGTGTCCCGCGTGGGGGCCAGGGTGGTCGCGGCGCTCGATGAGCAGCGCACGCCGGGATAGCGGTTGAGCAAGCATCGCGCCGAGCCGCACGCACTATCGTCGCTTGCTGCGCGCGCTCAGCTAGGCGACCGCCGCGCGCTCGAGGAGCTTCTCCGCCGTCTCGAACAGCCGTTGGGCGAACACGTCAGGGGAATCGTGCGCGACGACGATTCCGCGGCCGACGTGCTGCAGGACACGCTGATCATCATCTCCCGGCGACTGGGCTCCGTCCGCGACGTCGCGTGGGTGCGCGCGTGGGCCTATCGAGTCGCCACCCGTGAGGCGGTCCGCGCAGCTCGCAAGGCCCACCGCCACGCGGGCGATCCCCTCGGCGACGCTGAGGGCGTACCCGCACCGGGCGACGAACCGCCTGCCGTCGATGAGGAACTGCTCGCGGCACTCCCCGACAAGCTGGCCGGAGTGCCCGCCGGCGCGCAGATCGTGCTGCGGCTGCACTATCTGCAGTCGCTCTCGCAGCAGGAGGTAGCGGAGGCGCTCGAGATCCCGCTCGGCACGGTGAAGTCGCGTCTGGCCTACGGCCTCCAGTGCCTTCGCAAGACTTGGGTGCCCTGACGTTCTACCTCTGCGGTGCCGGTCGAGTCGGTGCGAGAGAGCGAGTGTAGGAGTGCGGCGTGCTGGCCGCCTGCCCACCCGAATCCTACATTAATCCCTTCTCGCGGCCGAGGCGCATGCCGGTCGAGCGCTGATCCACTACTCATTGCGGGCTCATGCCCTCGCAGCTCATCGCCGAACGTTATGAAGTGATCCGCCCCCTCGGCCAGGGATCTTTCGCGCACACGCTGCTCGCGCGGGACCGGCATGCGGATCGCGATGTCGCACTCAAGGTGCTGTCGCTTCGCGACGCCGGCGAATGGAAGACGTACGAGCTGTTCGAGCGTGAGGCGGCGGTGCTTCGCACGCTCCGGCATTCCGGGATCCCTGCCATCTACGACGCGTTTCGCGCACCGTGGAAGGAGGCCGATGCTGCGTGGCTGGCAATGGAATACATCGAGGGAACCACGCTCGCCGCGTGCATCGCCGAGTCGCGGACAATGGACCTCGCGGCGATCCGGCGGCTGTTTATGGAGGTGCTCAGCGTGCTCGAGTATCTGCACACACGTGTGCCACAGGTCCTGCATCGCGACATCAAGCCCGCGAACATCATCCTTCGCTCCGGCGGCGCGATAGCCCTCGTCGACTTTGGGTCCGTGCGCCACGTCGTGCGCCGGCCGGACGAAGCGGGATCGACGGTGGCCGGCACGTATGGCTACATGCCTTACGAGCAGTACATGGGCAGGGCCACCCCTGCGAGCGATCTGTACTCGGCGGCGGCCACCATGCTGCACCTGATCACCGGTCGCGTGCCGTCGGACTGGATGACCGAGGACGGGAGCGTCCAAGTGCCCGATGAGGTCAACTGCGGCGAGCCGCTGCGATCCATTCTCGTCAGGTTGCTCGCCCCGTCGCCGGCGGAGCGCTTCCAGTCGGCGCGCGAGACCATGGACGCAATGCTGGGAGGCGCGGCCCTCGCCGCGGCGCCGGCGGGACTCGCCCCCCGGGCTTCGAAGTCCATCGTCTCGCGCGATCGGTCGTCGCTCCCGCTGCCGGCCGGCCTCGGGCCCACGCCGAGGCGAATCGAAGGGGAGACTGCGGAGCTGCTGCGCAAGCTCACGTACTCGCAGTGGCAGCTCATGACGGGGAAGCGCGACCCTAACTGGCGTCCCGGAGCCGCGGACATAGCGGTCGTCGCGTTTTTCTCGATCATCACGGTGGGCATTCTCCCCCTCATCACGTGGAGCTACGCCCGCACTCGAAGGCGGGAGCTCAGAGAGTTTCTCGTCGGTGGCATCCCCGCCGTCGCGAAGATTCTCGACATGGATACGGAGCAGATCGCTTTCGATCTGAAGATGATGCGGGTGCGCTACGAGTTCGAGGCAGACGGAGCATTGCGTCGCGATGTGCACAGCGTGCTCATGGCGATCGCCGAGCGGTGGGATCCCGGCGACTCCATCCACATCGTCTACCTTCCGCAGCGGGACTACGCCAGCGCGATCGTCAGCACGAGTTAGGGTTCCGCTCGCCTGTTAATGGGTTCCGCAACGACTGGAGGATGCACGTGTGGGAAGTGAAGAACGGCCGCGTCAGGAGGTTTCAGACGGAGCGCTTGCTCCTTCGGGCATTCCTCGCCACCGACGCCGCCGAAGTCGAACGTCTGGCCGGTGAGTGGAAGGTGGCCGAGACGACGCTCAGCATCCCGCACCCGTATCCTCCTGGAGCCGCCGCCGAGTGGATTGCGAGTCACGAGCCGGCCTGGGAGAGCGGCAAGCGCTTGACGCTGGCGATCTGCGACGCTGGTGCGCCTGACGAAATCATCGGGGCCATCTCCCTCGCGGTGAACGCGGAGCACGGGCGCGGCGAGCTGGGATACTGGATCGGGGCGGAGCACTGGGGCCGCGGCTACGCGACGGAGGCGGCGCGCGCGCTCGTCGCTTTCGGCTTCGATCACCTCCGGCTCAACCGAATCCAGGCTAGACACTTCGCTCGCAACCCCGCATCTGGCCGCGTGCTCCAAAACACGGGGCTGCAGTGCGAAGGCGTACACCGGCAGATGTATCGGCGGTGGGATCGGTTCGAGGATATATACATGTACGCGATCCTCGCTAGCGACTGGCGACAATCGGGCGCACCGCCGGCCGGGTGAAACTCCCTAACGCTCCGAAAAAAGCGTCGCGAGTTCGATCATCAACGGTGCGCTCGCGCCAGCTGGAGACCACGCCAGGGTCTCCGTCTCCGTGACGTCAGGGCGACCCGTTGCCACCACCGTGATTGTCCGTCGTTCCGGATCCACCAACCAGTACTCCGCGATACTCGCATCGGTATACAGCTCACGCTTCTGATCCCGATCGCGGCGCCGCGTGCTGGGCGACAGAATCTCGACGACCAGGATCGGGATGGGTGCCCGATCCCAGTCGGCACCGGGCGCGGCACGCCGGACCATTAGATCCGGCTCGACCTCCGATCCCTCGAATCGGAGAACGGCTCGCGGACGATAGACGAGTCCCAGGCCGTTGGCGACGACATAGGGGCTCAGAACATGAGCGAGCCGCGCGGCGATCGTCTCGTGATCGAACGTCGGCGGCGGCGTCACGAACAGCTCGCCCCGCACGAGCTCGTACTTGTTCCCGTCGTCAGGCAGGCTGTGGAGCTCCTGCAAGGTCCAGCGCTTGACCGCGTTCGGCATGGCCATGATGG
>JBGTNB010000487.1:0-1919 GCA_041743285.1 Gemmatimonadaceae bacterium | reverse complement strand
ACGCGCCGCCTGGCGTCGGCCGCCGCCGCGTCGATCGCGCCGCGCCGGCGATCCCAGAGCGGGATCGGAAGTGACACGCCTGCCACGAAGCCGTTGAAATTGTCGCCACCAACGATGCTCTCGTTCTTGAGTCCAGCCGAGAGGACGAGAACCGGGACCCGGTTGCGGGTGGCCAGGCGAAGGTCGGCGGCAGCGGCGTCGGCTTCGAGAGTCGCTACGCGCAACTCGGCACGATGCAGGCTGGCGAGCGCGCGAAGCGAATCGGCGTCCACAATGGACTCGGCGGTCGCCGGAGAGTCGGAAAGAGACTGATCCAACCTCGGTGGCGAGTGCGCGGCAGCTGCAAGAAACGACGCAAGCGTAATGCGCGCCGTGCGCTGGACCAGAAGCAATTCGGCGAGCAGCCCCGCATATCGAGCCGCTTCGAGCCGGATACGGCGATTGGCGTAACCCGAAACGTCACCTTCCGCGAGCCGTGTCTGGCTAACATTGCGCGCGCGGGCAAAGGCGCTCGTCACCTGCTGAGCCAGCGTTGCGCGACGATCGGCGGCGACAACCAGCGCATAGGCTCGGGTGACTTCGAAATCGAGTTGCGACTCGGCCGCTCGCAATCGCGCCTCCTCGATCTCGCGACGAATGCCGGCGGCCGCGGTGCGTGCGCCACGAACACCGCCCAGCTCGAAGGGCTGATCCACCGACACGATGTTCTGCGAGTTGCTCTGGCCGTCCTGCGAGGTCTGTTCGCGCTGATAGGAAAGCGTCGGGTTCGGAAAAACGCCGGCCTGACGTTCGCGCGCCGCGGCGGCGGCGACTGCCTCTCGCGCCGCTGCCAACTCGGGACTCGCCTGCCGCGCCATCTCCCGCGCACTGTCCAAAGTCAGCGCACGTCCTGGCTGCCGCACTGGTTCCTGAGCGCCGGCGATTGCAAGGGGGGCGATGTTGGCCAGGAAAGCCACGATAGTCGCAGCCCGGATGATCGGGCCACATGACGAATTCATTCGCATTTCCCCGATGAGCTGGCCTGCTCGTTAGGTACTGGGTCGCTCCCTGCGTTTCCAGACTGCCTGGGACGCAGAGCGAACTCCGGAATCATTTGTACCGAAGGCCACGACCGGAGCCGGTCGTCGTCAGGCGCGCAAACCAGCGGAGTCCGCTGGTACCCAACGAGTGCGACCGCTGGTGCGGGCACTCGGCCAGGCGACGGGATCGGGTGTGGCAAGCGTCGGGGCGACGGCGCGTTATGCAGGCACTGCGCCCGACTGGCAGGTCAGCCGAGGGGCGGGGGTCGAGGCTGTCGAGGGGGTGCGTCGGCGGGTCCGGCTCGTGCTGGTGCGGCAGTCACGAGCAGTGATGCCGCTCCGACGACGACGATCTCGGCCGGGAGGCTCGCCGGAACAATCGGGAGCGCGAACGGCTGCGCCTCCACTCGCACCGACCGCGGCTGTGAAAGCCGCGGATGATCGTGATCTCGGGGATCGTCGGCGTCCTGTATGGAGGCCGTCGATTGGTCGTGGCCTACATCAGTCGTGCCTCGTGCCGAGCCGTGGTGATGGTCGCCCGGTGCGCCGGCGCGCTCGCTCGCCTCATGGTGTGCGTAACCGTGCGCCAAGGCCAATCCTGGAGCAGACAGCCCCACGAGTCCGGCGACCAGCAATGCGACAATGCGAGAGCGGAGCGAACGGTGCATGGGCTCAATGTAGCTCGGGCCGCGGAGCGTGGGAACAGGCGCGGCGTCCAACACAGCGAGATCAAAGAGATGGAGTGAGGGGCCGCCGTCACTTCACCGACCAGTCAGTGGCGAACTCCTCCATCCCCCACGCCAGACGTAGTTCGCCGCGCGCGGGACCGGGCTCGAGCGAGGGGATCAACGTCATTGACAGGCTTTCGATAGGCGCGGCGAGCTCGCGACGACGCAGATC
>JBGTNB010000486.1:0-4753 GCA_041743285.1 Gemmatimonadaceae bacterium | reverse complement strand
CTGGGACGGAACCTTAATGACCAGCGTGGACGAGGCGGTCCAATAGCCGTAGTGCCACACGACACGGACGCCCTTGTAGTCCGTTGCGAACCATCCGAGCCCGTACGGAAAGGTTTCGCCCGCGGGGCTGACGACCGGCGTCCAGGCGAGCGCCTTCGTTGCAGGCCCGAGGAATGCGTCGCGATCCATCGCCATCGAGAACGCAGCGTAGTCACGCGCCGACGCGGTGAGCCCAGCCGCCGTGCTGAAAGCCGTCTGGTACTCGGTAGGCACGTACCGTTCGCCGTTCCACGTGTAGGCCGGCGCAACGTTCGCGAGATAGGCTGTCTTGTCGAGTCCACTGGCCGCGAACGCCGCCGACTGCGGTGCCGCTGCCATATGCTTCAATCCAAGCGGAGCGATGATGCGCTCCTGAACCGCTGCGGCGAACGGCTTGCCGGCGGCTTGCGCAACCACCGCATCGAGCAGGCTGAACCGGTCGCCGTTGTAGGCGTACCGGGTTCCGGGAACGCCCTCGGACGTATGGCTCATCAGGTGCCTGACGAGTACCGTTGCCGGAAGGGCGACCCCATACTTGGAAACGGGATCGTCGAGCGAGACCTTGCCCTCATCCACCAGCTGGAGAATCACCGTGCTGGCGAGGGGCTTGGTGAGCGACGCGAGGTGGAAGACTGTCGTGTCGCTGACATCGCCGGGCACACCGTCGGTTCCGCCGAAGGAGCCGCTCCACACGATTGACTGATCCTTCGAAATCACGGCGCTGAGCGCCTGGATGTGTCCCTTAGCGCGCAGCGACTCGAGGTGCGCCGCGAAATCGTCAAGCGACGACGCCGGTTTCGTATGGGTTGGGCCCTGACAGCCGCCGGTAACGGCGAGCGCTAATACGAGTAGTTTGCTCATGCGTAACGCATTCTAGCTCCGAAGCTGAAACGGCGCGACCGGCCCTGACTCGCCCGCGTTCTATGATGCACAGCTGGCTCTCGCGTTTGTGCAGATCCACCCCTATCGTATCCATTGGCGGCTGGCCTGACGGTTGGTGCCTCGTCTCTGACGGTGAGCCCGTTCAATCGTTGTGGGCGAAGCGTGCCACCACGTTCCCGTGGAAGTCCAGCCGTCGCTTCATACCAACTCAGTTCGACGTTCGCAAATTGATTCAGTCGGTACCTCCAATGGACTCATCCGACCCACGACTCGAAGATACCCTGCACCATCTCCTTCAGGACGTCAGGCGCTCGGTGGGGCGGGAGTACGAGCCGCCCGTGCACGAGATCGCGGAGCGTCTGTGCCAACTCAGTACCGCGGACGTGGCTGCCAAGTGCGTCGACGATGTTCAGCAGTTCTTCCACGACACCTTTGTCGATCCCTCGTGGCCTGCGTGTCCCCGACACCTCAATCACCCGCTCGCCTATCGCGACGGAGCCTGGCACTGCGCCCAAGAAGGCGTTCGGATCGCTCGGCTTGGCGAACTGGTCCCGACACCCGAACGCGAGATCTGAGGTCGCATGCGGCTCTCTGATGGTCGTCAGGCGCCGTGGAGGCGAGCCGGAACGCTCATACTATGGTCCTTCGCGATGTGCCTGTTGCTCGTGTGGCTCCGCACGGGCCACATTTCGGATCACGCCCTCCGGAGCTATGCCATCGCCGCATCAGCGGTCGGACTGCTATTCTTTGTTGCGTTTCGTCGCGCAGCTATCGAGGCAGATCCTGATGATTCGCGGAACTACTTTCCGACCTGGCTCGACAAGCTCGACGATGTGCTGTTCCCGATGAACATTCATTGTGGGACCGCTGCTCTGGCTCATCGTCGGAAGCATTCGGTGGCCATGGTAGGCGCCGTGGCATCGCGCGCGCGTCGGCTAACGATTCACCGAAGCTGAGGGTGCGACCGACGCCCGTACGCCGGTCCGGGTCCTGCCCTGGTCACCCCGCAGATCGGGTTCAGATGTTAGGCAGCGATAGCCATTGAAAGGAGAGAGCAGGTGCACAAACTCCTGCCAGTATTCCTACTCACGCTCGCGACGCATGGTCTCGCTCCGACCGCGCTCAACCCGTGGCGGGGGTGGCTCGCCTTCAAGGAATTCGCCCGAGCTGTTCACGAGGTCCCGGATCCAGGCGTGAGCGTCCAGTTCACACGGACAACGGAGGATGAGGAGACCCGATTGGTGTTTCTCCGTCAAGTCGGAGACACCGAGGACGGGTGGTTAACTCCGGTTGGCGGTGTGGTGTGCGAATTCGTATTTTCCAAGACGCGTCACCCCGTACCGGACTGGGACCAGTGGAGCTTCGACTACGCGACCTTTGAGCGCTTCGTCGACATTGTGGAGCAGGAGCCGGTCTTCCAGGACCTGATCGTTTCGCAACCGCTTCAGAGCGCGGTCTATTGGGAAGACGCCTGAGAGCGGTGCTCCGTCTCGCACTCCGGCCATTCCTATCATAGATCCGGCAGTGCTCGGGGCGGCGGCCTGACCTGCGGCTGCGTCGGGTGTTATGCAGAGGAGTAGGCACCCTGTCTGCACTATCATACTTTCGCGTTATGCTGCTTGCACTCGCTGTCGCTGCTTGCGCGGCCGAACCCTCTCCCCGCTACTCAGGAACGTCCGATGGCTGAAACCAAGACCAAACCCACCGGCGCGAGCGTCGATGCGTATCTCGCGTTGAGAGCCAGTCCGGCGCAGCTGACGGACTGCAAGGCCATCATGGCCATGTGCAAGCGGGTAACGAAGCAGCAGCCAAAGATGTGGGGGCCAAGCATCGGATGCTATGGCTCATACGCCTACAAGTACGAGAGTGGCCACTCCGGCAACGCATGTCTCGCTGGCTTCGCGGTCCGCGGCAAGGAACTAGTCGTCTACCTCCTCGCCGAGACTCCCGAGCAAGTCGAGCGCTTGGCCAAGCTCGGGAGGCACAGGATGGGTAAGTGCTGTCTGTACTTCAAGCGCCTGGCAGACGTCGATGTCAAGGTCCTCGAGGCACTCATTGCCGGATCGGTGGCGGAAGTCAAGCGCCGCTATCCGGACACCGGCGACGCCTAACTACCCGCTCGCCAAGGCAACCACCAACCATGACCCGGGTCGTCTACTCCCGGAGTGCGAATTTCACACGTCTGGCTTGGTCGCCCAGAGAGTGTGACTTGGTCGAGGCCGCAAGAATTAGGCTGCCACACGCGGAGAAGAACGAGAAGGCGCCATGCGATATTCGCTGCTCTCACACGGTGTTCCACTTGGAACGGTCGATCTGGAAGCCGAGGATCTCACCGCAGGCTCGCTCGACCCACTGCCAGCCTATGATGCGATTCGACCCCTCGTGCAAGCTGCGTCCGACGCGCTTCTCGCGGCGGGGTTTTTCGGCGTAGCAACAAGTGAGCGCCTCAGCTGGCCGGAGCGTCGCGCCTTACAGGAGGCGGCGGCGATGCCCCTTGAACTCAGGACACTAACTGGGCAGGAGGTAGCTACAACGTTCATCAACCTGCTCCACGCGCCCGGTGAGTCTGAGCCAGTCGTTCTCGTCCGGTTCGGACATCCGCGGCGACCATTGTCGCTACTGCTCGGCTCCGCCTTCGCAATGATGGTGGTGAAAATGAGCCAGCCGCGTGAGCGGTCACTCCTTCCGCGGCCCGCTCAGGAGCGCGCGCATACGTGCAAGCTCAGATTCAGACATGGGCCGCTGCTCGATGAGTTGCACGAGCAGCTTGATCGGTGATCCCCGTAGACCTTTTGAAGGACGCGCTCCAGCACCGACTCGCCCGCCGTCTCCGCATCAATGACAGGAAAGTACACGTGGGTCTTTCCCACTCCGCGCCGATGGGACACGTATCCCTTCATCTCGAGCGTTCGGCGGAATGGGCGGCGCGGCAGATCGGAGGCAGGTAGGGGGCGGCGCCGAGTCACGGGTGCTGTCTCCAGCCAGGCATGGCGGTCGTCGTTGACGTCCGCCATGTTAGCGCTGTTGCCCATCTTCCCCGGTCTGATCTGTTACCTATGTACCCGGTCTGTACCGATGAGCAAGCGGGATGATGGGTAACAGTTCCACGCAGCTGCCGCCTAACGGTCGCTGCTCACCGCGTCGCGGGTCGTGATGCCGTTGCCAATCGCTGAAACCGAGGGTCCCGTCGCAGCGGATTTAGATCCGCCGACTGCATGTCGCTGAAGAGGTGCGCGCCGCGCGGCCGCGCGCGTTCCATCACGCCAAGCGCGCCGTCACGATCGCCGGTCGCGGCCAGCGCCCCGGCGAGAAACACGCTCTCCTCCACAGGCAGCGTTTCACGCCGCAGGGCGCTCGCCCTCAACCCCGCGATGCGCGTCCGAGCGCCCACTGTGTCGCCGAGCCGCGCCTGCACCATGGCCAACGCGGTCTCGCCATATACCGGCTCCGTATGCCGCCGCGCCGCCTCGGCATCGGCTCGTGCCCCGTCGACGTCTCCCGCCTGGAGCCTGGCTATCGCTCGTATGGCGTAACCAAAACCGAATGACGGGTCGATTACCAGTGCGCTGTCGAGCCATGGCAACGCCGCGGCGTGCTGACCCTTATAGAAGTCTATCGATGCCATCTGCACCAGCGTGAAAGGCCGCTGCGGCTCGATGCGAAGCGCTTCGTGGTACGCCGCCGCGGCGGCGGAGTCTTCGCCACTCACGTAGAGCATCCACCCGTATTGGTGCCACGCCTCCGCGTTGCCGCGGTCGAGCGCGAGCGCTCGCTCGAATGTCTCCAGAACTCCCTCTAGTGTCTTCGGATGGCGGTGCACCAGCATGTACGC
>JBGTNB010000485.1:0-23577 GCA_041743285.1 Gemmatimonadaceae bacterium | reverse complement strand
GCCGCCCCCCGCGCATCGCGCGCCGCCTCTCCGCGCGCCCGCGCCGCATGCTCCTGCTCGTACAGACGCACGAGCGACGCATGTGGACTCGCCCCTTCCGGCAGCCGGCCGGCGAAGCGTTCCACCAGTTGCACCGCTAGCGCATCCCGGTAAACTGGATCGAGCGCCGCCCGCCGCTCCATGAAGCGATGCAGCAGCGCGTACTCCTCTTCGGTGAGGGCAGCGGCGGCCGACACCGTACCTTCCGGATCGGAAGGCACGTGCACGTGCACGGGACGTATGTGCTCCCTGACCACGATGGTTCCGGCAGCCATGTCGCCCAACCGCTTGCCCGACCGCGACACGACGGCGAAAAGCAGACCGAGCAGAGCCGTCGGGAATGGTTGCATATCGAGCAGCCGAACCAGATTGCGAACCGCCGAAGCGGCGAAGCTCACGGAGTATCCGCCGTCCTGGACGACTCGCAGCCCCAGCATCCGCTTGCCCGGCGTCTGCCCGTCACGCAGGCCCTCGAACATCACGTAGTAGCCCCAGGTGATGGCAAAGGACACGACCAGCCCTATCGCGAGCACCCATGACCCTTGGCCCAGGTATACGAAACCGGGCGCGATCACCAGCAGCCCTACCGCCATGATCATGATGGAGATCAACGACAGATCGATTACCGCCGCGGTAGCTCTGGAACCGATTCCGGCGATGGTCACCGAGACGTTCACCTGCTCGGGTGTTTCGATCTCCACCACCTGATCGAGCGATCTCGTCAGGCGGGTGGCGGTGGCGTCAGGCGAAAGGTTCGTCAAGCGGACTTCCCGGACACCGGCACCGCGCCGTGCTCGACGATCGGGAAGAACACCTCGAACCGCGTACCTTCACCCGGCTTGCTGTGCACCGAAATGAACCCTCCGGACTGTCGAACGATCGTGTACACTGTCGCGAGCCCCAACCCGGTTCCATGCCCCGTTGATTTCGTCGTGAAGAAGGGCTCGAAAATTCGCTCCTTCGTCGACTCGTCCATCCCCTCACCGGCGTCGGTCACCGTGAGACGAACATAACTACCATCCCCATCGGGCTGGACCAGCAACAACTCCGCTGGAGCCTCCGACGGGCTGCAGTCGACCGTGATCGTGCCCCCCATCGGCATCGCATCGCGCGCGTTGATTACGAGATTCACCAACACCTGTTCGAGCATTGTCGCATCGATCAGTACTTTGCACTCGCCTGAACATTCGACCGCCAGCCGTACTTCGCCGACCAGCCGCTGCAGCATACGGGTCGTACTCCGCACTACTTCAGCCAGGTCCAGTACAGTAGGCGCCGCTGCCTGACGGCTGCCGAAGCTGAGCAGCCGCTTCGTCAGTTGCGCCGCACGCCCCGTTACCAGATCGATCTCCGACAGACTGTCGTTCATCTCGGAGTCCGATCCAGCATCCATTTGCAGCAGCTGGACATTGCCCTTGATTGCCGTCAGCAGGTTGTTGAAGTCGTGGGCGATTCCAGCCGCCAACCTGCCCAGCGCATCCATCTTTCGCGCTTCGTGCAGCTGGGCCTCCATTGCGCGCCATTCGGAAATGTCCCGCGAGTTCAACACTATCCCACCGACGAATGGATCATTTGACAGATCGCGGCACACGGAGAGCAGGCGACGCCAACCACCGTTCTTGTGCCGAAAGCGATACTCGACAGTCAACGTGTCGCATTCGCCGGTTATTGCCTTGTCCAGCATCTCTTGAACGGCTGCGAGATCGTCGGGGTGAACAAGATCAAGCAACCGCTTGCCCAACAACTCGTCAGGTGCGTAGCCGGCGATTCGCTCGTTCGACAGGCTGTCGAACAGCACGGTGCCGTCAGGCGCAATTACGGTCAGCAGCTCGGCTGAAAATTCCATCAATCGGCGAAACATCTCCTGCGTGCGGCGACGCCGGCGATCCGCCTTGAAGACCGCGCTGGTATCGCTCATCACGACTACCGCGCCCATTGTCGCCCCGTCAGGCCCGCTAAGCGGCGCCAGTTTCGACGAAACCAGCCGCGGCTCTTCAGTGGCATTTCCAGCGTTTTCGAGCTTGCCCTCCCATACCAGGCTCTCCCCCGCCAACGCCCGCTTAAGCCCCTCATCGAGATCGGGCATGGCCAGCACTGTCTCGAGCCGGGACGCGTGCTCGCCCACAGCGTCCTGGTGGCTGCGCCCGGTGAGGCGTGCCATGCACGGGTTCCACTGCACGCAGCGGTGCTCCGCGTCGAAGACGGCTATCCCTTCCCCCACGGCCGCGAGCAAAGCCGCCATGAGGTGATACGCGTCGTCCACCTCGGCGGCGTAGCGGGCACGGTGCCATTCGACCTCGCCGCCGATGACTCCGGCGATGTCGCCAAGCATTGCCTCGTGTCCGGGCTCCCATTCGCGCTGCCGTCGATCGACGACCGCAAAGGCACCGACGCGCTCGTCGTCAATGAGAATGGGCAACGCCCAATACTCGAGAACGCCAAGCTGGGCCAGGGAGACTCGCCCGCGCACCGGCGCACGACGCGGAGCATTCCCGTTGCCGGCCGCAACGATCACCTGATCGGCAAGCGCCCGAGCGATCGGCGCCCCCTCTATCGACTCCCAGACCCCGGATTCCGCCAACCGAATGAGTCGGACGGCGCGGTCGGAGCCATGAAGCGCAAAGAGGGCCATGGGCACGCGCAACGCGCCGACTGCCAGCCTGAGCGCTTGATCCACTCCCCGCTGGGCGCGGGGATCTAGCTCGGCAACAGAATCGGGGACCGACGATTCCGAGAGGACGAGGGCTGGCGCTGGAATCGAGGTCATTTCCTGCGAAAGGGGCCGATGCTGAAGATTTAGCGCGTTCGCTACCGCTCGCGGAAGCATTACGCCTACCCGTGCCCGACGCACGAGTTTGCTGGCAAGTCACCATGAAAACCATACTTTCCGCATGGCACGGTGGGGAGAGGCCCGCCGTTAGATTGCCGACATGCCGCTCAGCCGGCACTCCCTGCTTCGGAGCATCCTGCATGTACCGATCCTTCGCGCTGCCGCTCGCTGCGTTGCTGCTATGGGCGGGCGGCGGACTCGACGCTCAGCAGCCAGCCGCCCCGGACACCGCGCTCGGCGCCTTGCTCCCAGTGAATCCAGCGCTCGTGCACGGGTCGCTGGCTAACGGAGTCCGCTATTTCGTCCTGCGCAACGGACGGCCGGAAAGCCGCGCGGAGCTGCGCCTCGTCGTCGACGTCGGATCGGTTCTCGAGGACGACGACCAGCTGGGGCTCGCCCACTTCGTAGAGCACATGGCGTTCAACGGTACCAGAAACTTTCCGAAGAACGAGCTGGTGCACTATCTGGAGTCGATAGGCATGCGGTTCGGCGCCGATCTCAACGCCTACACGTCGTTCGACGAAACGGTCTACATGCTCACCGTGCCGACGGACAGCGCGGCGCTACTTCCTCGCGGCATCGAGATCCTCGCCGACTGGGCGGTCGGTCTCACTTTCGACAGCGCCGAGATCGAGCGCGAACGGGGTGTGGTGATCGAGGAGTGGCGTAGCGGACGTGGTGCCGGACGGCGAATCAGCGATCAGCAATTTCCGGTGATATTTCACGATTCGCGTTATGCATCACGCCTGCCGATAGGCGAACGGGGAACGCTGGAAGGATTCGCCCCGGAGGCGGTGGAACGATTTTATCGGGACTGGTACCGCCCTGACCTGATGTCGGTGGTAGCCGTAGGGGACTTCGATCCGCGTGAGGTGGAGTCGCTGATTCGCCGCGCATTCGAGCCGATTCCAGCTTCCGCCAACTCCCGGCCTCGCGAGCTGTTCGCAGTACCTCCGCACGATTCCACTCTCATAACGGTTGTCACCGACCCCGAGGCGACAACCTCCTCGGTCGCGCTTTACGTAAAACGTCCGGCTAGAGAACATCGCACGGTCGGAAGCATGCGCCGCGGTCTGGTAGAGCGGCTGATGATCAGCATGCTCAACGAGCGCTTCCAGAAGCTCGGGCTATCGCCTCATGCACCGTTCGCCAGCGCCGGCGCCGGACAGGGCGCGCTGGTCCGCTCGTCCGAGGTAAGCCTCCTGTCGGCGGTCGCGAAGCCGGGTCGGATGAGCGAATCGCTCGAAGCTCTGCTCATCGAGGCGGAGCGAGCGCGCGCTCACGGCTTCACCGCCGGAGAGCTGGAGCGTGCTCGGACCAACCTGCTTCGCGGCTATGAGCGCACCTATCAGGAACGAGACAAGATTCCATCAGGCGCCCACGCCTCGGCGCTCGTGGAATACGCCTTGGGAGAGGACGCCGCGCCCGGCATCGCGGCGGAGTACGCTTTGGCAACAACGTTCATTCCCTCGATCTCGCTCGATGAGGTCAACGACGTCGCCCGCGAGTGGCTTTCAGCAAGCAGCCGCGTAATTGCTGCCTCCGCACCGCGTAGCGATTCGATACCCGTTGCGACGGCCGAGCAGCTGCGCGAGGTCTTTCAGCTCGTGCAGCGCCGGGAGATCGCCGCGTACGTGGACTCGGTGTCCGACGCACCGCTCATCGCCAAGCTTCCCGCGCCGGGACGCATCGTCGAGTCGCGGCGTGCCGATACTGTCGGCGTCGAGATCTGGACGCTCTCCAACGGTGCGACGGTACTCATCAAGCCGACCGATTTTCAGGACGACCAGGTACTGTTTTCGGGCTACAGCCCGGGCGGTAACTCGCTCGTACCTGATTCTGCCTATCGCCGCATCGCGCTGGCCGACTACGTAGTCTCGACAGGCGGACTGGGCGAGTTGTCCATGCTCGATCTGCGAAAGAAGCTCACCGGAAAAGTCGCCAGCGTGAGTCCGAGCATCGCCGCCTACGAGGAACGGATCGGCGGCAGCGGGTCTCCGAAGGACCTGGAGACGCTCTTTCAGCTGATACATCTCTACTTCACCGCTCCGCGTACCGATTCGACAGTGTTCGAGGCACTCAAGCAGAACATCACGGCATCGCTTGTCAGCCGTGACAAGAACCCCAACGCTGTATTCTCCGACACGATCTCCACGACAATGGCGCGCAACCACCCGCGTGCCTATCCGCTCACGCCCGACCGGCTCGACTCGGTCGATGTGAAGGCGTCGCTCGAGCTGTACCGCGACCGGTTTGCCGATGCCAGCGATTTCACCTTCATATTCATCGGCACCTTCACGCCGGACACTCTCCGGCCGCTCGTCGAGCGGTATATCGCATCGCTGCCCGCCATTCATCGTAAAGAGGAGGGACGCGACCTCGGCATCCGCCCCCCGGAAGGAGTGGTGCGGAAGACAGTGCGACGAGGCGTCGAACAGAAGAGCCGCACGGTGCTCACGTTCACCGGTCCGGCCACTTACTCGGCCGAGGACCGGATCGCCATGTCGGCACTCGACGCGGTGCTCGACATCGAGCTGCGCGACAGGCTTCGTGAGGCGTTAGGTGGTACCTATGGCGTGAGCGTCAGCTCATCCATCTCCCGCGTGCCGTGGGAACGCTACGACATAACGATCAGCTTCGAGTCCGACCCGGCACGGGTCGAAGAGCTCATTGGAGCGGTATTCGAGCAGATCGACAGCGTAAGGACACGCGGAGCGCCGGAAGACGTGCTCGCGCGTGTGCACGAAATAGCGCGCCGCGACCATGAAACCCGCTTGAGGCAGAACGGCTTTTGGCTCGGGCAGATCGGTGCGCGCCAGCGGGATGGAGAGCCGCTCAAGTCGATACTGACCTTTCCGGACCAGATCGCCGAGGTGGGATCGGAAGCGGTTCGTGAGGCGGCGCGGCGCTATCTGCGCTCCGATCGCTATGCGCGGTTCACCTTGCTGCCGGAAGAAGGTGCGGCGGGCTCGCCGACACCCTAGCGCGCATCGGCGAGCTGCCGCAAGACCGCATCGTCCAGGCGGTGCCCGCCGGCAAATCGGATGAGCTGGTGGTCGATACCGGCGGAGAAAAGCCGTTCTCGCGCTGCCGCGAGGGGCTCTTCACCAACCAACCGGTCGCGCTCGCCGGCGACTACGGTCACCTTCATGCGTCCAAAGCGGACGGCGTAGGCGTCCAGCGCCATGTCGTGAGGCAGCCCGCCAGCCCATAGTGTGAGCGCGTCGGCGCGTGCGGTACCGAGCGCCAGCCAGCGCATCACCGTCGTCACGCCTTGTGAGAATCCGAGCACGTGCACGCGGGCGCCGGGTACCGGCAGCTCCGCCATCACCGCTGCGAATACCGCGTCGAGGTAGCCGACGTAGTCGCCAATCTCGGACTCGCGGTCCTCGCGCGTCATCCAGGTGGCCCCGACGCGCCGCTCCCCCGCGCTCTGGTCCAGTGCATCGAGGTAGAAGCGGGAGAGCGCTTCGGGAGCCACGATGATCCGCTCGGCGCCGGCCAGCTTCTCGAAGTCCTTGGCGAACGATGCGGCAAGCTGCCCGTAGCCGTGGCAGACGAACCAGACCTCGCGCACCGCGGCGCCGGGAGTGCCGACGACGTAGTACCGTGCGGTGCGCCAGGTGCGAAGAGGCCGCTCGATCATCGTAAGGTTGTGGTGCGACAATCCGTTCGACGCGGCAGAAAAAAACAGCAAGACGGAGGGCTGCCAGCTCGGTAGCTGCGAGCCTTGAGCGTTCCGTACTGCTGGCGCTCGCCGCTCGAAGCTGGCCGGCTAGTAGCTGTCCGTCTCGCTGTTCTCGGTGCTTCGAGTGGCTCTTGTCTGACGGCGGGTGCCGCTCAGTTCTTGTGGCGGAAAGTGATGCGTCCGCGGCTCAGATCGTACGGTGACACCTCGATCGTTACCCGATCGCCGGCAAGCACACGAATGCGAAACCGCCGCATTTTCCCCGCGAGCGTCGCCAACAGATCGTGACCGTTGGCCAGTGCGACCCTGAAGGTCGCATTGGGCAGTACCTCGGTGACCGTTCCTTCGAGCTCGATCGATTCTTGTTTAGCCATACGTGCGCGTGTGAGGCCAGCGAGGCGTCAGGCTCGAGCGTGCCGCGCCGCGCAGGTCTCGACTAGCGATCACTCGAACGCGTACGGGAGCGACGGCGTGCAGCCGATGCCTTGAGCTGGCGCGCCTCACTCGGCTTTACGTAATAGCGCTTGCGACGCAGGTCACGGAGAATACCCGAACGCGCCATCTTGCGCTTGAACGCCTTCAACGCGATCTCGATGCGATCGCCATCCTCCAACAGAACTTCGACCATACTCCCTCGACCTCCCAATAACGAGTTGAGCCCTGTGCGCCTATCGCAAACGCAAACAACAACGGAACGGGGCCACCCTGGAACCTGTCCGGGTGGCCCCGCACTCGTTGTTTCCACGCGAGTGGCGATTGCGGAGCGAGCCACCGCCATGCGCGGTAGATACTCGGATCGCGGCGCCGTCATGGGCACCGCATGTCGTTACAACATACCCGCTTAGACGCTCGCGGTCAACTTGGTCACCCGCCACGCAACGCCGTAGCCTCCGCCACCCGGCGGACCCCGAGCATGAAGGCAGCCGTACGCAGTGGCACCGTTGCCTCGTCCGCCTGGCGCACCACGTCCGCAAAAGCCGACCTCATCGTGGTTTGCAGCATTTCGTCCACTCGCTCGGCCGTCCACCTCATGCGCTGAGTGTTCTGGACCCACTCGAAGTAGGAAACGGTTACGCCTCCAGCGTTCGCCAGGATGTCGGGTACGATCGGGATACCGCGTTCCTCGAGCGCGGCATCGGCTGTCGCGCCAACCGGAGCATTCGCCGCCTCGACTATCAGCCGTGCCCGAACCTCCCGCGCATTGCCCCCGTGGATGGCGTTTTCCAGCGCTGCCGGCACCAGGACATCCACGTCGAGAGCCAGAAGTTCCTCATTCGTTATCGGTTCCACACCCGAAAGGGAGTGAATGCCCCCCTCGTCGGCGGCCCGCATGAGCCCCGGAACATCGAGCGCGTCGCCGCTGAATATGCCGCCGCGAACATCGCTCACCGCCACGACCTTCGCGCCGGCAGCGGCCAGGAAATGCGCCGTCCAGCTGCCGACGTTGCCAAACCCCTGGATAGCGACGGTGGCACCCTTCACCGACTTTTTGAGCCGGGATAGAGCTACCTCGGTAATGATGGCGACGCCGCGCCCGGTCGCCGACAGCCTTCCTAACGAGCCTCCCAGCGCCAGTGGCTTGCCGGTGACTACGCTGGGCGTGAAGCCATGAAACTTGGCATACTCATCCACGATCCACGCCATCACCTGCGGATTGGTGTTCACATCCGGGGCGGGAATGTCCTCGTTGTCGCCGATGAGCAGATGAATGCGCCCGACGAACTTTCGCGTCAGGCGCTCCAACTCCTGTGGGTGAAGCTCGGCGGGGTCGCAGTCGATGCCGCCTTTGGCGCCGCCGAAGGGCAGGTCGACCACGGCGGTCTTCCAGGTCATCAATGAAGCGAGCGCGCGTACTTCGTCGAGCTCGACAAGGGGATGGTAGCGGAGGCCTCCTTTCATCGGCCCACGCGAATTGTCGTGCTGAACGCGAAAGCCGCGAAAGGTGCGCATCCGGCCGTCTCGCAGTCGCAGCGGAAGCTCTACCATCACCTCGCGAAAGGGCGTCTTCAAGGAGAGCTGCATCTCCTCCGGCAGGGAAAGCCGCTCCGCCGCGCGGTCAAACTGATAATTGACCGCCTCGAACGGGCTCATGGAGTCGCTGGGAGTGGACATGTTCGGGAATCGGGAATGAGGAACCGGGAAACGGGAAACGGGAAACGGGAAACGGGAAACGGGGATTCGGGAATCCGGATTCGAGACAGGAGGGCCGACCCAACCTGAGCTTCCTGCCAACAGAATAGCACCGATCTCCGAACGGCGCGGAGAGGCCGCGTCCAATTCCAAGCAACTCCCGTTTCCCGTTTCCCCTTCCCCTGCTGCCCTTTCCCTTTCCCGTTTCCCGTTTCCCTTTTCCCGCTTTCAATTCGTCAGGCGTCTTCACACGGCGACTTCTGACGCCCCGCGCTTGCGCACCGCACGTCCATAGCCCGATCTTACTGGGTGACACCCTTGCGCGCGGCTTCTTTCGCGTCCGCCGTGCGCGGCATTCACCGCGTGCACCCGTGACTGTTTCTCGCCGGCTGCTTCTGCTCGTGGTTCTGGGAGGGTTCGCGCTGGTGCTGGCACTCCCGGCACTCGTTGGATTGGGCGCCAACTTGCTTTGGTTCCGCGAAGTGGGCTACCAGGTCGTGTTCGGAACGCGCATAACGACTGGCGTCCTGCTGTTCGTGATCGCCGGCGCAGTGGCCTTTGCCGCGCTGTACCTGAATCTGCGATTCGCTCAACGCGGCATGGTGCCCGACCCGATCGTCGTGCGCCTCACGCCGGTCGCACCGGCGTTGGACAGTACCGATCGTGTGCGGCGAATGGCGCTGCCAATGGCGGCGGGTCTCGCATTTCTCATAGCGCTGGGTGCCGCTGGAAACTGGCTACTCGTCCAGCGCGCACTGCATGCCGTTTCGTTCGGCGTAGCCGATCCAATCTTCGGGCGTGACATCGGGTTTTACGTTTTCACGCTGCCGGCGGTGGACATGGGACTGCGCCTGATATCGACGCTCCTCGTGCTGTCGCTCTTGCTCGCGGCGCCGCTATACTGGCTGCGTGGCGACCTTATTCTGCCGCCGCGTCCGGCGCGCGTCGAGCCGTCGGCGGCGATGCATCTTGGCGTGTTGATCGCGCTACTGCTGCTGACACTAGCCATTCGCATCTGGGCGGTCCGCCTGCCGGGATTGCTCTATTCCACTGCCGGACCGCTGGTCGGCGTGAGCTACACCGATCTCCATGCCATGAGGCCCGGGCTCCACGCGACGGCCATTGTCGCGCTTGTGGGTGCGGTGCTCGTCATCGTCGGCGTGCTGCGCCGCAAGCTGGTGTATTACGTAGCGATAGCGACAGTGGGATACCTGGCAGTGTCGGCACTGGCTCTCTGGCTCATTCCAGCCACGGTGCAGCGCCTGGTGGTCGGGCCGAACGAGCTGACCAAGGAAGAGCCGTTCCTGCGGCACCACATCACCGCCACTCGACAGGCGTGGGGGATGGACAGTGTCACCATTCGCGAGTTGGACGGTGATGCCGGGCTCACCCTGGCCGACATTCAGGCGAATTCGGCCACCATCGCAAACGTGCGCTTGTGGGATCGCGACCCGCTGCTGCAGACGTTCGGACAGTTGCAGGAGATCCGCACTTATTACGATTTCGTTTCGGTAGATGATGACCGGTACTGGATCGACGGTTCGTATCGTCAGGTTCTGCTCTCTCCGCGCGAGCTCAACCCGCAGTCGCTTCCAACGCGCACGTTCATCAACGAGCACCTGACGTTCACTCACGGAATGGGGCTCACCCTCGGGCCGGTAAACGAGGTGACGGCGGAAGGGCTGCCGGTGCTCTTCATCAAGGATCTGCCGCCCCGATCCAGTGTATCGCTCAATGTCACACGGCCGCAGATCTATTTCGGGGAGCTGACGACCAATTTCGTGCTGGTGAATTCGAGGCAGCGCGAATTCGACTATCCCTCCGGTGATGAGAACATCTTCACCAGGTACGATGGGCGGGGGGGCATCCAGGTAAATAGCCTTTGGCGCCGGGTACTCCTCGCCTGGCATCTTGGGTCGCTCAAAACGCTGCTGTCCGGAGACATCACCGGTGAGAGCCGAGCGCTGTTCAACCGGAACATCATGACGCGCGCCCGGTTGGCACTCCCAATGCTTCGGTTCGATCAGGACCCGTACATGATGGTATCGGATTCGGGACAGCTGAAATGGATCCTCGATGCCTACACGTCATCGGCTCACTACCCCTATGCCCAGGGACTCCGTGACGGCACTACCTACATGCGGAACAGCGTAAAGGTCGTCATCGATGCCTATCACGGCAGTATAGACGCTTACATCGCCGATGCCGCGGATCCTCTCATCCGCTCCTACTCGGCGATCTTCCCGGGAATTTTCCGGCCCTTGTCGAGCATGCCTGACGACATCCGCCGGCACATTCGTTATCCGGAGGACCTCTACCGGGTTCAGACGGAGTTGTATGCCACTTACCACATGGATGACGCGGAGCTGTTCTACCACCGTGAGGACCAGTGGCAGATCCCGGCGGTGGCAAAGGCCGATGGGAGCGACCCGTTCATGCGTCATATCATCATGCGCCTTCCCGAGGAGCGCGAGGCCGAGTTCATCTTCATGGTGCCATACACACCGCGAGGCAAAGACAACCTCGCCGCATGGATGGTGGCGCGTAACGATGGCGAAGCGATCGGCGAGCTGGTGGTATATCGCTTTCCCAAGCAGAGTCTCGTTTTCGGCCCGCGCCAGATCGTCAACCGCATCAACCAGAACACCGACATCGCGCGCCAGATCTCGCTTTGGGACCAGCGTGGTTCGGAGGTGATTCGCGGTGAGTTGCTCGTGATACCGATCGAGGAGTCGCTCATCTACGTGCAACCTCTGTATCTGCGGGCCGAGGGCGGACGCATCCCCGAGCTCAAGCGCGTCGTCGTAGCTCATCAGAACCGCGTCGTGATGGAGGAGACGCTCGACCAGGGGCTGGCGCGACTGTTCGGCGAGGGGGACGTTAGCCTGCCGCGACCCGAGCTGGCTGCAGCGGCCGACACCAGCGCCGCGCGCGATCTGGCCGACGCCGGTCCGGTAACGGACGAGGAAACGCGCGCACTGTTGAGAGATGCTCGCGACCATTACGAGCGAGCGGTAGAGGCGCAGAGGGCTGGCGACTGGACCGCCTATGGCACCGAGCTGCGCCGTCTCGGCGAACTGCTTCGGCGGGGGGAGTCAACGTCCATGCAGCCTCAGTGATGCGGCAGGTAGCAGCTCTCTCCCTAGCCCTGGCGCTATTGCTGAGCGCCACCGTGCTGCCCGCGCAGTCGCTGCGGGGGTCGCGGGCCAGCATCGCACGGATCTATCGTCAGGCCAATGCGCACGAGTTGCACTTCTATCAGACGCCGGGCGGAGTGGAGCGCGCCGCCTCACGCGGCCGCTTCGTGACTCTCGAGCCGAACGATTATTTTGCGCTGTTCGACGTCGGCTACCCCTACGCGCGCCCTGCCGTCGGCGCGTTCGTCGAACGGCTGGCCAGGCAGTATCATGCGGCATGTGGCGAGCAAATGATCGTCACGAGCGCGGTGCGTCCGTCATCGGAGCAGCCACGCAACAGCGCCGAGCGCTCAGTACATCCAACCGGAATGGCCGTCGATCTTCGCAAACCGACGAGGAGCCCTTGCCTCAAGTGGCTCCGGAGCACCCTGCTTTCGCTGGAACGGGCAGGCGTGATCGAGGCGACTGAAGAGCGCCATCCTCCGCACTTTCACGTTGCCGTCTTTCCGCGTCCTTACAAGTCGTATGTAGAGCGAATCACCGGCCGTCCGCTTCGGCTTCCGGGTGAGTCCGCCGACACCTATGTCGTCAGGCGCGGCGATACGTTATGGGAAATCGCTCGCCGCCACGATACAACGGTGCGGGAGCTTCTGCAGGTGAACAACCGTTCGAGCGAGACCATTCGCATCGGCGAGAAGCTCAAGATTCCGGGCGAACTGGCAGGGAACTAGAAAGCGGGAAATGGGAAATGGGAAACGGGAAATGGACTGAGGGATGCGCGACGAGGGACGCGCAACGAGGGCGCTCGATGAGGAGACGCGGCACTCGGCCTTCGCCTCCTTCCGCCGCGTTTCCCGTTTCCCCTTTCCCTTTTCCCGCTTCCCGATCCCGCTTCCCGCTTCCCTCACCCAACGTACACAAGCCACTCCCCGGGCGCCTCGCGTTCCCCGCGGACGATGGCGTTGAAACGTGCCTGAATCTCCCGAGTTACCGGACCAGTCGAGCCCGTGCCTATCGGGATCCTGTCGACGCTGCGAATTGGCGTGACCTCGGTGGCAGTGCCGGTGAAGAACAGCTCGTCGGCCGTGTACAGCGTCTCGCGAGGCACCGGACGCTCGTGCAAGGACAACCCCATCTCACGCGCGATGGCGATTACGCTGTCACGCGTGATCCCGCGCAGAGACGTGCCGTCGAGCAGCGGTGAGACCAGCGCGCCGTCGACGACCAGGAAGAGGTTCTGCCCACTGCCCTCGCTCACCAGGCCCCCCGGACCTAACGCGATTGCCTCGGCGTAGCCATTTGCCGCTGCCTCCATTTTGATGAGCTGAGCGTTCACGTAATGCCCCGCCGCCTTCGCCGCCGCCGGAAAGGTATTAGGTTGCATGCGATGCCACGAGGAGACGCAAACATCCACGCCGTGCGCCAGCGCCTCCGCGCCCAGATAGGCACCCCACGGCCACGCGCATACGAACGTCTCGATCGGACTGTCCACCGGAAGCATTCCCGCCGCACCGTATCCACGCAGTACCATCGGCCGCACATAACACATGTCCAGCCCGTTGCGCCGCACGACCGCCCGGCAAGCCTCGATCATCTCCTCGGGCTGGTACGGGATCTCGATGCGGTAAATGCGGCACGAGTCGTACAGACGGCGGATATGCTCCCGAAGACGGAATATCGCCGGCCCTCGAGCGGTGGGATAACAGCGGATACCCTCGAAGATCGACGACCCGAACTGGACCGCCAGGCTGAGCACGTGCACGCGCGCGTCGTGCCACGGCACGAATTCGCCGTCACGCCAGATGAACTCGGCTTCCTGGATAGGCATGGGCTTGGTACCTGGAATGAATCTCTGTGTCGAGATGAGAAATGCGAGATGCGAGATGGTGTGGGCTCAGGGTCTCCGTTCCCGCACAGTTATTGCTTCGCACTTCGCATCTCGATTGAGGCATCCGGCGTCTCGTTCTCGCATCTCTCATCTCTCATCTCGTTCTCGCATCTCGCAGCTCGCATCTCGTCACAAGAGCCCTCTTACCCACCCTCCGTCCACCGGTATCGAAGTCCCGGTGATGTAGCTGGCCCGCTCCGATGCAAGGAAGGCGACCAGGGCTGCGAACTCGGCAGGGGTGCCGAGGCGGCCCATTGGGATCTGCCGCTCCCACTCCCTCCGCGCGTCCCTGGCGGTGCCCCCTCGGCTGGCGGCGATTCGCTCTGCCAGCTCCTCCACTCGGCGAGTCTCTGTATAGCCCGGCAAGACGTTGTTTACCGTCACTCCGTATTGGGCAACCTCGTTTGCCAGCGTCCGGGCAAACCCCGTCACCGCCGCGCGGATGCTGTTCGAGAGTATGAGGTTGTCCACCGGCTGCTTGACGGCGATCGAGGTCACGTTGACGATGCGTCCCCATCTTCGCTCCTTCATCCCGGGCAGCACCGCTCGAGTGAGCTCCAGCACGCTGTCCAGATTCTGGCGCACCGCGTTATGCCAAGCCGCCCGATCATGCGCCTCGAACGGGCCAGCCGGTGGGCCTCCGGTGTTCGTGATCAGCACATCTACCGGTCCAAACGCCGCGACTCCCTCGGCGACGATTCTTTCTATATCGTCAGGCTCGGACAAGTCGCCGGCGACCGCGTGAACGCGTGCCCCCGTGCGAGATGCGACCTCTTCGGCAGCGGCGCGCAGCACTTCTTCGCTTCGTGCGCACATGATCACCGCCGCCCCTTCCGCGGCGAGCTCCATCGCCACGGCGTGTCCCAGGCCGCGGCTCGACGCGGCGACGAGCGCGACGCGCACGCCTAGCCCTAGCTGCATTTCACTTCTGGTGAAAGTAGCTGTCTGTCTTGTTCAGCCAGTCGGCACGCGGCGGCGAGAATATGTCCACATCCAGCGTATCCTCGAGCGCCAGCGCCTTGTGAGGCACGTTCGACGGAATGTGCAGTACTTCGCCGGCGGCAACGTCGATCACCTGTGATTCGTTCTCGCCGATGAAGAACCGAAGCGCACCCTGCACGATCCAGGTCAGCTGTTCGTTCTCGTGCGAATGCCGCGGCACTATGCAACCCTTGTCGAGATACACGTGGGCGAGCATCATCCGATCCCCGGTTATCAGCTTGCGGGTCAGCGAATCGGTGACGCGCTCGAGCGGCACGTCGTGCCAGCGGAAGAAGGACACGGAATCAGCCATAATTCTGAAGAGAGCGGAAGCAGGTGCGGCAGGAGCCTTGCCGTTAGGTCGGCGCGCGTGCGGACGGGGAACGTTGTAGCGTACGGCGAGTGTGGGCAAGGGGGTTGGCACTGCCGAACAGGATGTCCCCTGGCGCAGCATCGATGACGAATCCAGTGGCGCCCGCCTTCCGTAGTGAGTGAGGGCGGCGGCTGGAAGAGCTGCTCATCCACCTCAGCGAGGTCTCATGAAGACCACCCTTTGCGTGCTGTCTGCGGCCCTTGCGCTCACCGCATGTGGCGGCGATTCCGGTCCGGCCGTTTCCAATGAACCGCTGGTGCTGCAGGAAGGGGATGTCCGCGTCACCTCCCGCGACAATGCCGTCGACCTCGTGCTGCAGGGAGACCAGGTCATCGTGGGACTTTCCGATTCGCTACTGAATGTCGTAGCGCAGAAAACGGACACCGGCGACCTCGAGTCGGACAACGGCTTCGGCGCGAGTGTCGAACGGTTCGTCAAGGCCAAGGTGCAGAGCGCGCTCAACACACGAATGTCCTATCCGGTGGCCCACCTGCGGGGCGTGAGATACGAGGATGGCCTGATCGAATTCGACTACAAGGGTGACGAAAAGTTCGACATGCTCGAAGACGCCGATATCGATGGCACGCCGCTCCTGGGTTCGTTCTCCGCGGCCGATTCCAAGCGATTTGTCGACGCGGTGCAGGCCCGAATCGAGTAACAACTCGTTTCCCCTTTCCCATTTCCCGTTTCCCGCCGTTCCTACAGCGCCGTTGGTTGGCAAATGAAGAACGCGGTGTTCGGATTCTGAAAGACTGCGCCTCGCCACGCCAGAATCCCCGCGTACCCCCCTGCGAGCGCTTAATTTGCACCATCGCGCCGCGGGCGGGGTATTGGCGTCTGGTCCCGAATAACGGAGAAATTTCATGTCATTGCAGCACCGTCTCTTCTGTGCTGCCGCGCTGCCGTTTCTGGCAGCCGGTGTCAGCGCACAGACCTCGGCGTTCGGATCGGGCATTCCTGCCGCACAAGCCAGCTTCGGCGGCGCCGTCGCGATAGTCGGGAACGACGTACTGGTCGGCGAGGCTGAAAACAGCATGCGCTCGGGGTTGGTCTACGTCTACCGCCGCGGGCAGAACGGTTGGGCCGAGCGCACGACCATTGCGGCTTCCGACAAGTTCGATGCCGACGGATTCGGTGCCTCACTAGCGTCCAATGGCTCGCTTCTGATCGTCGGTGCCACGGCGCAGAATGACGGCCTTGGGAGCGCCTACATTTTCACGCGTAATGCGCAGAGCGGCGCGTGGACACAGACGGCCAAGCTCACGGCTTCGGATGTAACCGAAGGCGATGCCTTCGGAACGGCCGTAGCGATCACCGCAGACATGGCATTCGTCTCGGCACCCGGTCAGTCGGGGCGGGCCGGGGCCGTCTACGCCTTCCGGCGGCAAGGGAGCAACTGGACCCAGGTAGGCAAGCTCACCGGATCCGCCACCGGGCAATCGCTGTTCGGCCTGTCGCTTGCCGCGAGCGGCGACTGGCTGTTCGTAGGCATGCCAGGGTTCAACGAGGCCGCAGGTCAGGTGGTAGTCTTCCGGCCAACTGACGGGCAGTGGGCCGAGGCCGCCAAGCTGTCAGCGACGGGCGCCACGAGAAACGATCGTTTTGGGATGAGCCTCGCCCTTCGTGACAGCGAGCTACTGATCGGAAGTACCGGTTCCAATGCTTCCGGCGCTGTCTTCGTCTTTCGAAGTGAGACAAACGGTGAGTGGCGGGAGTCGGGGCGGCTGGCGGCATTTGACGGCAGCCGTACGGACGCGTTTGGCGCATCCGTAGCATTGACGACTGATGGTGCCTGGGTAGGAGCTCCGCGCGCCCGTGGAATGCGGGGTGTGCTTTACAATTTCGAGCGCGCATCTGCCGACAGCGCCATCAGGTCGGCGCGAAGGTTCGTCTCCGATGTGGCGGATGCTCCGCAGGATCATCTGGGTTCCGCGATTGCAGCAACCCCGTCGCTCGTCGCTGCGGCGGTGTCGGGAGATGACTATTCATCCGGCACAGTCGTGCTGTTCGAGAAGGGTCGCAGCGGCGCATGGACGCAGACGTCGGTGCTCAAGAGTCCAGCAGAGCGCATCGCCTCGATCACCGGCAAGGAAGTCAGGTGCACGGCCGACAGCTCGGCCGCGAGCTTCAATTGTGGCAACGTCGATATGCTCTCCTTCATGTCGGTGGGAGACATCGGCGGCGGACGCGGAATGCGGCTGAACGACGTTTGGGGATGGACCGATCCCGAGACCGATCGCGAATATGCTCTTGTCGGGCGGATGGATGGGACTTCGTTCGTGGACATAACGAACCCACAGAATCCCCGGTACCTCGGCGAGCTGCCCAAGCCGGATTCGGCGAACGCCAACGTGTGGCGTGACATCAAGGTGTACAAGAATCACGCGTACGTGGTAGCCGACGGCTCCGGCCCGCACGGCATGCAGGTGTTCGACCTGACGAGATTGCGCGATGTGAAGAACGCGCCTCAGAAGTTCACGATGGATGCGCACTACCGGAACATCAACAGCGCGCACAACATCGTGATCAACGAGGAGAGCGGCTTCGCCTATTCGGTGGGGAGCAGCTCCGGTGGCGAAACGTGCGGTGGCGGGCTTCACATGATCGACATCCGTGAGCCCAAGTCGCCAAAATTTGCCGGCTGCTTCTCGGACGCTCAGACGGGCCGGGCGAGCACCGGGTACAGCCACGATGCGCAATGCGTCATGTATTCCGGACCCGACAGCACCTATCGCGGCCGCGAGATCTGCCTTGGCGCGAACGAGACGGCGCTCAGCATTGCCGACGTGACGGACAAGGCGAATCCCAAGGCATTATCGCGGGCTAGCTATCCTAACGTTGGATACTCGCATCAGGGATGGCTGACGCCCGACCACCAGTACTACTACATGAACGACGAATTGGACGAGATCGCCGGGTCGGTTGAGCGTACGCGTACGCTGATCTGGGACGTGCGCGATCTCGACGATCCGCAACTGGTGAAGGAATTTCTGGGCAACACCGCGGCGACCGACCACAACCTGTACATCAAGGACAACCTGATGTACCAGTCACACTATCAGGCGGGGCTGCGAATAGTCGACATCAGCGATCCGGCAAACCCGGTCGAGATCGGCTTCTTCGACACGGTGCCTTACGGAACGAACACGCCCGGCTTCGGCGGGTCGTGGAGCAACTATCCGTACTTCAAGAGCGGCTCGATCATCGTGACGAGCGGCAACGAAGGACTGTTTATCCTGAAGAAGAAGGAAGGCGAGCCGATTTCGTAGCACGGGACTATTGTCCGTCATTCCCGCGAAAGCGGGAATCCAGGCATGCCCTACGAGTCACTGGATTCCCGCTTTCGCGGGAATGACGGAAAGAGCTTGGATCCAGCTTTCACGGAACGGTGAAGGGCTTTCAGCCTTTCGTCGGAATGGCGAAGGATGCTTTCCGCCTTCGCCCTAACACCGACGAGCCGTAGGCAGGAAAGTTGGACGCCGTTTTTCAACGGGATTCGGATATTTCTGCCGTTTTTGCGTTCAATTCCACTACTAAAAGACCGATGTTTGGTGCAATGATCTCTACAGTGCGGCGCGGCGCAGTCGGAGGTGCGCTACTGCTCATGGCCTGCGCGTCTTCGGCTTCGCCAGTGGATGAGCCGGTTCGAACCGTTGACGCCAGCCCGGGCTCGAGCGCTTCGGCGGGTGCGCTGTTGTACGTGTGCAATCAGAACGATGCCAGTGTCAGCGTCATCAACATGTCCACGAACCGCGTGGTTCGGACGATCGACCTGACGACGCTGGGCTTCTCGGCCAACGCCAAGCCGCATCACGTCGCCGTCGAGCCGGATGGATCGGCGTGGTACGTCACGCTCATCGGTGACGGAAAGATCGTCAAGCTCGACCGCAACGATCGCGTTATCGGCCAGGCAGCGTTCGAGACGCCGGGGATGCTGGCGCTGCATCCATCGCAGGATCTGCTGTTAGTCGGGCGGTCGATGACGGCGGTGAATCCGCCGCCGCGAATCGGTGTCGTACGCCGGTCGAACATGTCGATCGAGGAAGTGGACGTGTTCTTTCCGCGGCCACACGCCATGGTGCTGGCGCCAACAACCGGAACGGTGTACACGGCGAGCCTTGCGGTGAATCAAATGGCCGCGGTGAACATCCAGGCCGAGGAAGTAAAGCTCATATCGGTTGACGGCCCTCCGCACGCTCTCATGCAGTTCGCCGTATCGCCCGACGGCGGCATGCTGGTAGCATCTGGCGAGCTGAGTCGCCAGGTGCTCTTCTTCGACATCTCGGCACCGATGCAGCCCAGATTCGTGGCGTCGGTGGAAGTTGGTGCCCAACCGTTCGACCCGATCTACACGCCTGACGGCAAGTGGATCTACCTGGGCAACAAGGCGGCGAACACGGTGACGATAATAGATGCCGAGTCGCGCAAGGTGACCAAGGTGGTGCACGGTGAAGGCATTGCGCAGCCGCACGGGACGGCGGCTTCGCCCGATGGGCGCTTCGTCTACGTGTCCAACAACAACCTTGGCGGCAGCGCGCACGCCATGCACGGCGACACATCGGCGACGGCGGCGGCAAAGCCGGCGACGGCCGGCGGACCCGGCACCATCGTCGCCATCGATACCCGCACGCAGGAGATCGCGGCTGTAATTCCGGTAGGGCGTAACGCGGCAGGCATTGCCGTGGCTACACCACGGCAGTGACAGTAGCGCGAGGGCGCCGCTCCAGGCGCCTTACGCTACTCGGCGGTCCAATTCTTTTGCTGGCCGGCTGTGCGTCCGCGGCCGGGCCGGCTGCCGCGGTGGGTACGCCGGCGCCGGCAATGGGTGGAGAGGCATTCGCCAGGCAGGTTGCGCCTTTCCCCGTGCGTGACGCCGCCGGCGTGGCGTACGACCACCCGTTCCTCGGCGGATTCGATGTGCCTCGTCCGCAGTTCAGCGACAGCGACGGGGACGGAGATCTCGATCTCTTCGTTCAGGAACGCTCGAACGAGCTGATGTTCTTCGAGAACATCGGGACCGCACAGTCTCCTCGCTTCGTCTGGCGCACGGACAAGTACCAGGATCTCGACATTGGAGAGTGGAGCCGGTTCGCCGATCTGGATGGGGACGGGGACACCGACCTGCTCGCCGAGCAGCCGTACAGCTATATACGGTATTTCAGAAATAGCGGGAGCGCGACGAATCCTCGCCTTACGGCCGCTGTAGATTCCGTGCGGGATTCGCAGGGCGGCGCTATTTTCGCCGACCGCCAGAACATCCCTAACGTCGCCGACATAGACTGCGATGGTCTTCCGGACCTCTTTCTCGGCCGCGTCGATGGCACCATAACGCGGTACGAGCTCGTCGAGGGCACGGCCGGGTCGCCGCGGTTCCGCTTTTTGAACGACCGGTTCGAGGGGATCGAGATCATCGGCCAGATCGGCTCGATGCACGGAGCCAACGCGATGTACTTTGCCGACATCGAAGACGACGGCGATCTCGACTTCTTCTGGGGCGACTTCTTCGAGCCCGGGGTTCTGTTCATCCGCAACGTGGGCTCCTGCCCTGCCCCGAACCTCCGCGGCGATCCGCAGGCGTTGGTGCCAAGCGGCGACACACTTAGCACGAGCGGCTACAACGTTCCGGTGCTCCAGGACATCGACGGCGACGGAGACCTGGACCTGTTCGTCGGTGTGCTCGGCGGCGCGTTCAATCCGCAGCGCACGGCGGCCGACAACTTTCTGTTCTACGAGCGCCTGACGAACGGCGAGCTGGCGCTTCGGTCGCGGCGGTATCTCTCGGCAATCGACATTGGCAACGAGAGCGCGCCGGCGCTGGCGGACATCGACGGCGATGGCGATCTCGACTTGCTAGTCGGAAACAAGATCGATCCGGCAACGCTGGATCGCGGGCGACTCTACCTGTTCCGCAACACCGGTACGCCCACCGTTCCGGAGTTTCGCCTGGCGGACACGCTCGACGTGGGGAGCACTTATCACCTTGCACCGCAGTTCGCCGATCTGGACGCCGACGGCGATCTCGACCTGCTGCTTGGCAGTTGGAACGAGGGAGTGCTCGTGCTACTGAACGAGGGAACGCGCACCGAGCCGCGGTTCGTGCGCGATACGGCGCTCACGGTGCGAATCCCGCGCGGAAGCCAGACCACTCCGGCGATCGGCGACCTCGATGGTGACGGCGATCTCGATCTGCTGGTAGGCGAAGCGGCGGGCAACCTCAACTTCTTCCGCAACGAGGGAACTCGTCAGGCGCCGAGTTTCGTGCTCGTGACGGAGGATTTCGAGGGGATCAACGTTGGGCGGCGTAGCGCGCCGGCGCTGCACGACCTCGACGGCGATGGAGACCTGGACCTGGTCATCGGGCGTGAGGGAGGCGGCGCGGTACTGTACCGGAACTCGGGAAGCCGGGCCGCGCCTCGGTTCGAGCTCGATTCGTCATTCACCCTGCCCCTCCACCATCTGGGAACGCCGGCGTTCGGAGATCTCGACGGCGACGGATCGGCCGAGATCGTTGCCGGCGGGCTGAGTGGGGGGTTGATCTACCTGCGCCGCTGACCTGATACGCATCGCCGGGCCATGCGCGTCTGGCGGCGCCTCAGCGCGTTAGGCTCACAAAGGCCTCGAGCGAAACGGCGACTCGGGGAAAGCTCTGGAGCAGCCGGCGGTCGGTCGTGACGAACGGCAGATCGAGGCGCCTGGCCAGCGTCACGAATTCTCCGTCGTATGCCGAGCACCGGCCCTGCGCCGAGATCTCGAGCACGTCGGCCGATGACAGCGTGTACTCGCGCTCCGCCATCAACTCCTCGGCAGTTTCCTGCACGAGAATCGCTTCAGGAAGTGACAGCTCCTCCCGGCGCACGTACGTCGCGAGGATGTTCCGCAGCTCGCTTCGCCACAGCACCGGGGCAGCCCAAGCGGCATCGCGCAACAGCGCCGCGCGCGCTTGCTCCGTCCACTGCCCCGGGATGTGCAGATACGCGATGACGTTCGTGTCCACGACGATCACGGCCTGCCAGAACTCTTGGCGGATCGGATAGATGTCTCCGTCAGCCGATGCAGGCCAGATCGTTCGAGACCGACACGAACGGCGTCGGCGCGCGCGAGTCGCGCGCGGGCTTCCTCCGCGTCGACATGTTGTAGCGTGAGCGCCTGTTCGAGGCACGTCAGGATTTCGCTGTTCAGGCTCCGCCGATTAGCGGCCGCGCGAGTCTTGAGCTGCCGGTACAAGTCGTCAGGCAGGTTCTTGATTGTGAGCGTAGGCATGTGGTTCCATTTTGGTACCGGAATGGAACCTAGCCCCGGTCAATGTCCCCGGCAAGCGGTTTTCGGATGGATTCGTCTTACTCCGCCCTGAGCGCTAGCGCCGGATCCACCGCCGTCGATCGCCTGGCGGGCACTACGCTCGCGATCAGCGCGGCGACCGTCAGCGCCAGAGCGGCCCCTCCATACACGAGAGGATCCCGCGGCGAGATCTCGTAGAGCAGGTCCGCGAGCCACCGGGACGCGAGCGCCGCCGCTAACGCGCCAACGACGAGACCAGCCACGACCGCTCGCGACGTCTGCCACGCGACCATCCGCACGATGTCGTTCCGCTGTGCACCGAGCGCCATGCGTACGCCGATCTCCTGAGTGCGCTGCGCGACCAGGTACGCCATGACGCTGTACAGCCCTACGGCGGCAATCACCAGCGCAATGCCGCCGAACAGAGTGAACATCGTGGCTCCGAGCCGCCACGGGCGCAGCTGCGGCGCCACGAGCTCACTGTATGCCCGCACGTTGACGTGCGGCATGTCGGTAGACAGTCGCTGGATCTCGCGCGCCAGAGATGGAATCAGTTCCTGCGCGTCGGATGCGGTGCGCACGAGCAGCGCCGAGGGCGTGCGTTCCGCGACCATCGGATGCGTCGGCGCCAAGTAGATGAGCGCGCGATCGTCTCGAACCAGCGAGAACAGCATCACGTTCTCCACGACGCCGACGACCTCCGTGCAGCGCTCGTCGCGCCCGACGGTAACGCACTGCCCCACCGCGCTGCCGCCCGGCCAGTACGCATCCGCGACGATCTCGTTGACGATCATAACGCGCGACGGCACCCGGCTCTCCTCCGGGAGAAAGTTGCGCCCGCGGATGATCCGAGCGCCGAGTGTAGCGAAGAACTCGGCCGGGACGCCGGCGCCGTAGGGTCCCCCGCCCTCGATTTCCGGGGACTCGGTACCAGGGATCGTCAGGCCGAACGCGTTCGCCGTTCGCATCGGCACGGTTCCGCGGACCACCACCGCGCGCTCGACTCCCGGCACGCGCAGCACCCGGTCGCGCGCCTGCTCGTGGATTTCCGCGATACGGGGCGCGTCAAATCCCGCGCGCGACAGGCTCATCGTGATCATCAGGACGCGATCGAGGTCGATTCCAACGTCGTGCGCCTGGACGTTATGCAGACTCCGCACGAACAGCCCCGCGCCGATGAGCAGCACGATGGACAGCGCCGCCTGGAGGCCGAGCAGCGCGTGGCGCAGGCCG
>JBGTNB010000484.1:0-2158 GCA_041743285.1 Gemmatimonadaceae bacterium | reverse complement strand
GCGCTCTGACGGCGCAGGCGGAGATGCTGTTCGAGCAGGCTCGCGATTCGGCCATGGCGGCCGGCGACCGCCAATCGGTCGAACGTGCCGCCGGCGCATGCTTCAATGTGCTGGCTGGCAGGGACGTGGATTCGTCAGGCGGTGGGGGACAACCCTCAGACTCCCCCCGCGCCAGGCTGTCGCACCGATGAGTGAGCGCCGGTCAGGCGCTACGGCGCCGGCGGCGGCACATCCGGGTGGCTCAGCGAGTACTCGTATGCGGCGACCGCTCTGAGTCCTCCCCGGAGAGAGCGAGCCCGCCCATTGGCGGCATCGACGCCGGTGCCTGGTCGGGCTGCGCGCCGCCGGTTCGGCTCGTCTGGATGTTGCCGCTCCGACGCATTTTGACCCCAACTGTAAGTATCGGTCAGTTCATTCGTCATTATACATGCCGATGACACGCGGTGCGGTGGCGCACAGTGAACCCTGCCGCTATTCCTACGGGCACCCCGGGCTCGGCTGCATTTGTTGCTTTGTTTCCTGTTCCGTGTGCCTGCCAATAATGAAGAAGACCTCGCGAGCGCTCGTCTCAGCCGTTGTTTTGCTCACCGCACCGCTTGCCGCGGCGGCTCAGGACGACATCACCGAACGATATCGTACCGAAGCCAATCGGCTGATCGCCGCATCGACCGGCGACAGCGCCGCGTTCGCGCGCCTGACGATACTCACCGATGCCTTCGGCGCCCGGTTGAGCGGATCGGAATCACTCGAGCGAGCGATCGACTGGATACTCGCCGAAATGAGCAACGACTCGCTCGAGAACGTGCGTGGCGAGCCGGTCATGGTTCCGCGGTGGGTTCGAGGCAACGAGTCGCTGCGTCTGCTCGCGCCGCGTCCGCGGACGATGCCAATGCTCGGGTTGGGCGGCAGCGTCGCGACTCCGCCCGAGGGGATTACCGCCGACGTTCTGGTCGTCGGGTCGTTCGATGAACTGCGTGACCGGTCGCGGGATGCACGCGGAAAGATCGTGCTGTTCGACATACCGTTCACCACCTACGGGCAAACGGTTGCCTATCGCACGAACGGCGCCGTGGAAGCGGCCAAGGTGGGCGCCGTGGCGAGCCTCGTCCGATCGGTGACGCCCTACTCGCAGCAAACGCCTCACACCGGGGGAATGCGCTATGAATCGGGTATCACGCGAATTCCTCACGCGGCGATCACGGTGGAAGATGCGATGTTCCTTCGCCGCCTGCAGGAGCGCGGCGAGCGCATTCGCGTCACCTTGGCGATGAGCGCGCGTACGCTTCCCGATGCGCGATCGCGGAACGTGGTGGCGGAGATCCGGGGGCGGGAGCTGCCTGACGAAGTGGTGGTGCTCGGCGGGCACATTGATTCGTGGGATGTCGGCACCGGCGCGATGGACGACGCGGGGGGTAGCGTGGCGGCATGGGAGGCCGTCCGCCTCATGAAGGCGCTTGGAATGCGTCCCCGGCGCACGGTGCGCGTAGTGCTGTGGACGAACGAGGAGAACGGACTTCGAGGCGCCAATGCGTATCGCGACGCGCACCGCGCCGAGTTGGAGGGGCACGTGCTGGCGATGGAATCGGATGCCGGCGTGTTCCGTCCGACGGGATTTGGATTCACCGGCAGCGATTCCGCCTTCGCCATCGTTCGAGCGATAGGCAAGCTGCTGGCGCCGATCGGGGCCGACACCATCACCCGCGGGGGTGGCGGGGCGGACATCGGCCCGATTATGGCGTTAGGTGTGCCCGGCATGGGTTTGCAGGTGGATGGTACACGTTACTTCTGGTACCACCACAGCGACTCGGACACCATCGACAAAATCGATCCGGCGGAACTGGCGCGTTGCGTGGCGGCGATGGCGGTAATGGCGTACATCGTGGCCGAGCTGCCGGAACGGCTGCCGCGCACGGAGAACTGAGATGAGAGAAACGAGATGCGAGAAGCGAGATGCGAGAAGCGCTGCGAGCTGGTTCTCGCATCTCGCATCTCTCATCTCCTTTCACCGTTGGGTTTTCGCTGCTTTAATGCTTCTCTCCTCCTGCGCGCCACCTTACGTACCGCCTGAGCCGGCTCCCGCTACGCCACCCGAGCAGCCGGCGCCGAGCGTGCTCGCACCTGACGAGCTGCTACCGGCACCGGCCGGTCCGGCGCTGCC
>JBGTNB010000483.1:0-3363 GCA_041743285.1 Gemmatimonadaceae bacterium | reverse complement strand
GGGTGGTGGGTCGCCGAACGGCCCGCGGAAGCGCCGGTAGTGTCACTCACCACCAGCCGGCGCCCGCATGGCCAGCGTTGACGTTAGGGCACGCTCGTGCTGAGGCGGGCAGCGCTCCCGCTTCGCCGGGTCGCTTCGCTGCGGTGCCAGATCGACGAAGACCGGCCGACCATGTCGCGCGGCTCGGCGAACACCATTGTATTGTCCGCCGCGGTAGCCAGAACCACGATCGGCTCACCCGCCGGCAGGAGCGCGGCCGCCCGACCGCTGGCCGAGCTCGTGCTGCTCGCCGGAGTGAGCGTGAGCATTCCGCCTGCCGGATCGAATCTCGCACCTCCTTCCACCACCACTATTCCCTCGCCGGGATATTGTGCCCGCAGCGTGAAAGCGCCTGGGAGGAGCCGTAGTTCGACGCGTTCGGCGCCGACGAACTGTGTCTGATCTCCATTAGCCAGGACCCAGTCGCCGACGATGCTGGCGCTCTGCGCCGGTCGCACCTCGATGTCGGATTCACTGAGTTTTGCCTGTCGCTGGGAGCAGCCAGCAAGCGCCACGATCGCGCATAGTACTGACGGGAGCAAGCGCATACGTACCTCTCGAGTGGTGAGACGTACAGCAGAGGTCGCAAACTGTGTTCCAGCCCGAACGGCTGTCCCGGCTCAACTGGACTTGGTGGCTGGATCCGCGATTCAGCCGCCCTATTCCCGATCGTCCGCATACTGGGCATCGATCAAATTCCTGTATCGCTCATCGACGACCCGGCGTTTTACACTCAACTTGGGCGTAAGCTCCCCGGTCTCGATCGAGAAGTCCTGCTCGAGGAGCACGATCTTCTTCGGCATTTCGTATCGCGCGAGGTGCTGCAGCACGCCGAACACTTCCTTATCCATCTTGGCGCGGGTCGTGTCAAGCGCCAGCAACTGGCGCCGATCGGTCCAGATGAGATTCTTGATCTTGGCCCACCGTTCCAGCTGCTCGAAGTTCGGCACCACCAGCAGGATCGGAAAGCGGCGCCGGTCGCCGATCATCACCGCCTGTGTGACGTACTTGCTCCCCTTCACCGCATTCTCGATAGGCTGAGGGGCGATGTTCTTTCCGCCGGCGGTGACGATAATGTCCTTCTTGCGGTCGGTTATCCGCAGAAACCCCTCTTCGAGACGTCCGATGTCACCGGTGTAGAACCACTGCTCCGAATCGATGACCTCGGCGGTGGCTTCCGGCTTGTTGTAGTAGCCTTGCATCACGTGCGGGCCGCGCGTGAGAATCTCGCCGTCGGGAGCGATCCGCACCTCGACCCCCGGAATCGGCCGGCCAACGGTGCCGATTCGGAAGTGGTCCGGCGTATTGACCGAGATGACAGGCGATGTCTCCGTTAGGCCGTACCCTTCGAGGATCGTCAGGCCAGCAGTATAGAAGAACTTGTTGATCTCGGGAGCCAGTGGCGCGCCGCCGGAAACGAACAGTCGCAGCCGTCCACCCACCCGCGCCCGGAGCTTGCTGAACACAAGCCGGTCGGCGATCTTCGCCTTGATTCCTAACGCCGCACCGGGTGTGTCGCCGGCCAGCGTAATGTCGGCCACCTGGTCGCCGACGTCCCGTGCCCAGAAAAAGATCCTCTTCTTGATCGCGCTCCCGGCGAGCGCGTTCTCCAGTACGCGCGCGTAGATCTTTTCGTACACGCGCGGCACCGCGGTCATGATCGTTGGCCGGATCTCGGCAAAATTCTTCACCAGTAGATCCATCGACTCGGCGAACGCCACCGTCACGCCGTTGGCGTACATGAGGTAATGGCCCGCCATGCGCTCGAACGAATGCGAGAGTGGCAGAAAGCTGAGAGAGATGTCGTCGGTGCCGATCGGAACGCACGTACTCGACGCCTGCACATTGGAGAACAGGTTGTCGTGGCTGAGCATGGTGCCCTTCGGCTCACCCGTCGTGCCCGAGGTGTAAATGATCGTTGCCAGGTCACCCGGTTCGATCTGCGCTGCCTCCGCCTCGTAGCGCGCGATGCTGTCGGCTGTCTCTGCCCCTCGGCCCGCCGCCTCGACGTCGGCAAGCGAGCGGTCAGCTCCGGCAGGGATGGGCACGTCGAAGCTGACCACGCACTTGAGGGCCGGAACCTCGCTTCGAATCTCTACGATCTTGGCAGCCTGCTCGGCCGACGAGACGAAAAGCACTTCCGATTGGGAATCGCGGAGGATGTAGGCGATCTTGTCGGCGGGAAGGGTCGGATAGATTGGCACGTCAACCGCGCCCATCGTCAGGCATGCGAAGTCGGTGATGGCCCATTCCGGGCGGTTCTCGCTAAGGAGCGCGACGCGCGCGCCGCGTTTCACCCCCAGCGCCTGCAGGCCGAACACCGTATGCCGCACCCGCTCGCCAAAGACACGGTGCGAAATCGACCGCCACTCGCCACCCGCCTTGTACATCATGGCGACGGGTTTGTCGTAGTTGCGGAGCGCCTGAAAGAAGAGCTCGGACAGCGTACCCGGCGCGCCGGGGCGCGGCCCGCCGCTGGCGCTGGCGTGTTGGAGATCGGTGGTGCTGGCCGTCATGACTCCTCCGCGAAGGGGCGCCCGATCAGTTCACTCGCAAGATTCGAATGACGAAACGAACAGGCGAGCCGGCGATCGGAGTAGTGCCAGGATACGAGACATGTGCCTCGACCACTAGCGAATCCGGGATCTGGGAGACGGCAGTGGAAATTCGTACCTGACGGCTGGCGATTCCCGTTGGGCCGGTCGTGGCCACGACCGATGGATTGCCTTGGTCGTTTGCCAATAGCACGCGCGTCGTGTCGGTCTCGGACACCGTGTCATCGGTGGGGAAGACAATCTTATACCTGACGAGATAGTTAGGTACGGCGACAGCCGTATCGACGCCGGCGATGATCGTGTCGTGTCCCACGAACACACGTAGCGGTCCGCTCGATGCCGCTACCGTGCTGAGTAGCGAAAACTGCATCGTCCGCTGCAGACTGTCGAGCCCGTAGACGGTGTCCGGCCGCAGCGTGACACCGATCGTGATTCGTTCCGATTGCAGTCCCTGAATGCTCGCTATTATCCGCGCCACACCCACACGTTTGCCGATGATGACGCCGGACACGCTGTCGACCTCCACGAGGGCGGTGTCGAGCGCCAGAAAGCGCAGCGCGGCACCGCTGATCACCTCGTTGTTCACGTTGAGTGCGCGCGCCTCGAGCACGATCGGCGCGCCTGTCGAGTCGCGCAGCGTATCGCCAACCACCACCGATGGCACCGGCAGCGAGTCCAGCTCGATCGCCACCGCAGCCTGCGGATCGCTGCCGATCTCAGTGCAAGCGCCGAGCGCAAATACCCCTGAGAGAATCGCGACGAGGAGCGC